>JAUXGV010000074.1 GCA_030621915.1 Flavobacteriaceae bacterium | reverse complement strand
AGAGGTATGAAGGATTTATTTTATTTTGCTTCCTTTTGGTATTTTTAGTTTATTTATTAAAAGTTCAAAAACCGGCAGTACAAGAAGTTAAATCTGAATTTGAATCAATTCTTCCTATGAAGTTGATTTGGATCTATTTGATTATTGGTGGAGTTGGCTTATGGGCCGGTTCGGAATTATTAGTTAAAGGAGCGGTAAATATTGCGCAACAGTTTGGTGTTAGTGAGCGAATTATTGGAGTTACGATTATATCAGTGGGTACAAGTATTCCAGAATTGACTGCTTCAATCATTGCCATAATTAAAAAGGAAAAAGCCATTTCTCTTGGAAATTTAATTGGTTCTAATGTATTTAATATATTGGCGGTTTTAGGAATTACATCCATGATAACACCTATTAAAGTAATTGATCATGCCCTGATAAGTTTTGATATAATTTGGATGCTGATGTTCGCGATTCTGATATTGCCCTTAGTTTTTGTGCCAGCAACAATGAAATTATCCTGGAAAGAGGGATTATTACTCGTAGGTACTTATATTGTTTATATCGCAATTGTATTTTAGGACAAAAAAAGCACCTTCAAAAGAAAGTGCTTTTTTAAAATAAATATTTTTTATTTATTCAGCAGATTTAACTGTTTTGATAATTCTACCGGCAATTTTATAAGGATCAGCATTGGAAGCAGGCCTTCTATCTTCTAACCAGCCTTTCCAGCCTTTTTCAACAGTTGCGATAGGAATTCTTATGGAAGCACCTCTATCTGAAACTCCATAACTAAAATCGGTAATCGCTGCAGTTTCATGAAGTCCTGTCAAACGTTCATCATTAAATTCTCCATATACTTCAATATGTTCTTCTGTAACTGGTCTAAATGCTTCACAAATTTTTTCGTAAGTAGCTTTATCACCACAAGTTCTTAAAGTTGTATTTGAAAAGTTAGCATGCATACCAGATCCATTCCAGTCACCTTTAACTGGCTTTGGGTGATAATCTATATAATAATGGTGTTGTTCAGTTAATCGATCCAATAAATATCTAGCAATCCAAATTTCATCACCTGCTTTTTTAGCTCCTTGAGCAAATAGTTGAAATTCCCATTGTCCAGGAGCAACCTCTTGATTGATTCCTTCAAAGTTCAATCCTGCGTCTATACATTGGTCAGCGTGCTTTTCAACCAAGTCTCTCCCCCAAGTATTTTTACCTCCAACAGAACAATAGTACATTCCTTGAGGTCCTGGATATCCTCCAATTGGGAACCCTAATGGCAATTGAGTTCTTGAATCCATTAAAAAATATTCTTGTTCAAAACCAAACCAGAAGTCATCATCATCATCATCAATCGTAGCTCTACCATTACTTTCGTGTACTGAACCATCTGCATTTAAAACCTCATTCATAATCAAATATCCATCCACTCTAGCTGGATCAGGATATATTGCCACTGGTTTTAAGATACAATCAGAAGATGCACCTTCAGCTTGTTGTGTTGATGAACCGTCAAATGACCAGTTACCAATTTCTTCAAGAGTTCCTTGGAAGTTCTTATGCTCTTCTACTTTTGTTTTACTTCTAAGGTTTTGAGTGGGTTTATAACCATCTAACCAAATGTACTCTAATTTTATTTTAGCCATAATGTTGTTATTTTTATTATAAATGATTAAGAATAATTCGGTGCAAATATACTTCAAATGTATTAGGTATGTGAAACATAGGGGTGTTTTTATTGCAATTGTGATTATTTTTATGAATACCCTATTTATTGAAGGGTTTAATTTTTAAATTAGTATTTTTGAACTATAAAATATAAAAAAACACAAATGTCAAATTTCCGATTTCAAGCATTAAAAGAAACTTTAAACCGCAAACCGGTTGAATTTGTAGAGACACAAAAGCAATCAGAATTATTTGGTCGTAATGTTTTTAATGAAATTACGATGCGTCAATATCTTACCAAGGATGCATTTAATGGAGTTTTAAGTGCCATGAAACTTGGGACTAAAATTGATAGAAAAATAGCAGATCAGGTAGCTTCCTCAATGAAAGAATGGGCCTTGTCTAAGGGCGTTAGTCATTATACACATTGGTTTCAACCTTTGACTGGCGGAACGGCGGAGAAGCATGATGCTTTTTTTGAACCCATTGGAGAAGGAAATGCTATTGAAAGATTTGGAGGTAATGAATTGGTGCAGCAGGAACCAGATGCCTCGAGCTTTCCGAGCGGAGGGATTAGGAATACCTTTGAAGCACGTGGATACACAGCATGGGATCCCACTTCGCCTGCATTTATTTATGGAACAACACTTTGTGTACCCACCATTTTTGTAGCATATACGGGTGAGGCTCTTGATAATAAAACCCCCTTGCTTAGAGCTTTGCATGCCGTTGATAAACATGCAACTGCTATCGCAAAATACTTTGATAAAAATGTCACAAAAGTAATTGCTTCATTAGGATGGGAACAGGAATATTTTTTAATTGATAAGGCTTTGGTTAATTCTCGGCCGGATTTGATTATGACGGGTCGAACTTTGCTAGGACATACTGCTGCCAAGGGACAACAGTTGGATGATCATTATTTTGGAAGTATTCCGCAAAGAGCCATGAACTTTATGAGAGAATTGGAATTTGAGTGTATGAAATTGGGTATTCCTGTTAAGACCAGACATAATGAAGTGGCTCCTAATCAATTTGAATTGGCACCCATTTATGAGGAAGCAAATTTAGCTGTTGATCATAATTCCTTATTAATGGATATTATGGGCAAGGTGGCTTCAAAACATAATTTTCGAGCTTTGCTTCATGAAAAACCCTTTGCAGGCATCAATGGTTCCGGGAAGCACAATAACTGGTCGTTGAGCACAGATACTGATGTAAATTTATTAGGTCCTGGTAAAACACCCATGCGTAATTTACAGTTCTTAACTTTTTTTATAAACACGATAAAGGCCATTCTTGAGTATGAAGAATTAATGCGGGCAGGAATTGCATCTGCAGGTAATGATCATCGATTGGGGGCCAATGAAGCGCCTCCCTCAATTATTTCAATATTTATAGGCGAACAATTGTCAAATGTATTAAAGGAATTAGAAAGTGTAACGGCTGGGAAATTGTCTCCCCAGGAAAAAACAGATTTAAAATTAAATGTAGTTGGGAAAATCCCTGAAATACTGCTAGACAATACTGATAGAAACAGGACATCACCTTTTGCATTTACGGGGAATAAATTTGAATTTCGTGCTGTTGGTTCACAAGCCAATTGTGCCAATCCTATGACAGTTTTAAATACCATAGTAGCCAAACAATTAAAAGAGTTTAAAATTGAAGTTGATCGCTTAATCCATAAAAAAGATTTAAAAAAGGATGAAGCTATTTTTAATGTATTGCGAGAATATATCAAGCAATCAAAGAATATTTTATTTGAAGGAAATGGTTATAGCAAAGAATGGGAAAAGGAATCTAAAAAAAGAGGCTTGAGTAACAACAAAACAACTCCAGTTGCGATTAAAGCTAAAATTAGTCAAAAGGCAATTGATTTGTATCAGGAAATGGAGGTGATGAGTGAAGTAGAAATAAAGGCGCGTCATGAAATTGAATTGGATGAATATTCTTTGCGTATACAGATTGAGGGTCGTGTTTTAGGAGATATAGCATTAAATCATGTAATACCAACGGCTGTTAAATACCAAAATGTTTTGATTGAAAATGCTACAGGGTTAAAGGAATTATTTGGTAAGGATTTTGAAAAAATTGCTAAAGAACAATTGGAATTAATTAAGAATATTTCTAAACATTTGGGCGGAATCAACTCAAAGGTTAAAGCCATGGTTGAAGAACGAAAAAAAGCAAATGTATTAGAATCTACTGAATCTAAAGCTATTGCTTATTGTGATAAAGTAAAACCATATTTTGATGAAATAAGATATCATTGTGACAAGTTAGAAGTCATGATTGATGATGAATTATGGCCTTTGGTTAAATATAGAGAGATGTTATTAACAAGATAGATGTGACCCAATGTATATTTACCTTGGAATAACATAGAAAAACTTTATTATGATTCCACCCTAAGAACTTGATTGATGAAAGTGTTATAACAAGTTCATAAATAAAAAAAAGATTATCCTGATGAAAAAAATAACATTATTTGTACTATTAATTGCATTAGGAATGCAAGGGCAAAATCAGAGAATTACAAAACTGATAAACGAAGTTGAACCTCAAGTTATTGAATGGAGAAGAGATTTTCATCAGTATCCTGAATTATCAAATCGAGAATTTGAAACTTCAAAAAAAATAGCTACCTATTTAAAAAGTTTAGGCTTAGAAGTGCAGACGGGAATTGCCCATACGGGTGTTGTCGGTTTGCTAAAAGGTGATAAACCCGGACCAGTAGTTGCCCTTAGGGCAGATATTGACGCCTTACCGGTTACAGAAAGAACTCCTGTACCATTTGCTTCAAAGGTGATGAGCGAATATAATGGAGTAAAAACTGGTGTGATGCATGCCTGTGGCCATGATGCTCATATTGCCATGTTAATGGGTGCTGCTGAGGTTTTGAGTAAAATGAAAAAAGATTTAAAAGGAACAGTTAAATTTATTTTTCAACCTGCCGAAGAGGGGCCCCCAATTGGGGAAGAAGGTGGAGCCAAGCTGATGGTTGAAGAAGGTGTTTTGAAAAATCCGGATGTAGATGTCATTTTTGGAATTCATATTTGGGCGAAACTTTCCGTAGGTCATATTAATTATAAGCCAGAAGGAATTATGGCTGAGGCACAAAGATTTGTTATCAAAGTGAAGGGTAAACAAGTGCATGGATCAACTCCATGGAATGGTGTTGATCCAATTGTTATTTCTTCCCATATAATTAATGGGTTACAAACTATCATTAGTAGAGAAACTGAATTAACCAAAGAGGCCGCAGTTATATCAGTAGGAATGATCAATGGGGGTTTGCGGTATAATATTATTCCGGAAGAAGTTAAAATGATTGGTACCATTAGAACCTTGGATGAGGGGATGAAAGCAAAGATTAATGAATTAATGATCAAAAGAGTAACTGCAATTGCTAGAGCCTATGGAGGAGAAGCAACTATTGAATTTGAAACTACGGCACCATTAACATATAATGATGTGGATTTAACTTCAACAGCCTTATCCACTCTCCAGAAAGTTGCAGGGAAAGAAAATGTACATTTAGTTAAGGCAATAACCGGAGCAGAAGACTTTTCCTATTTTCAAAAAGAGGTTCCTGGGCTATATTTTTTTGTGGGAGGAAAACCGTTGGATGTAAAAAAAGAAGATGCTCCAAGTCATCATACTCCTGATTTTTTTATTGAAGAAAGCGGTTTCATACTCGGTGTTAAATCATTTGTGAATTTGACACTAGATTATATGAATCAAAGATAATGGTTGTTTAAGGTTGTCCCCTAATAATTGAATATATTGAAATTTCGGTTGAATGTTAATTTTGGTTCAATTTTTGTTATTCAATTTATAACAATGAGTTTTGCTTCAATATGGATAAAATAAATAAATGTAACATCCGTTACATTTATTAGATTAATTTATTCGAAATTTGCAAAATATTTTTAATTAAAAGAAATTATTATGGGAATGTTCAATTTATTAGGTGGGAAAACCAAAACCGATTCTATTGAAGAGTATTTGCAGAAAGGTGCTGTAGTTGTTGATGTTAGAACTGTTGCAGAATTTATGGAAGGCCATGTTTCGGGTTCGAAAAACATACCTTTGAACGAAATTGATTCAAATATAGAAGAGATAAAACAACTTGATAAACCAATTATAGCTGTTTGTAGAAGTGGTGCAAGAAGTGGTACAGCAACAAATATTTTAAAGGATCAAGGTGTTAATATAATAAATGGCGGGCCCTGGCAAACAGTAGCCGACTTAATGAAATAGCTTTAAAATCAAATATTTATAGTAAAGGAGGTGATTTCACTTCCTTTTTTAATTGAATTTAATTTCAGGATGTCTTTCTTCCAAACGGGCAATTTTATTGTTTAATTCCAATATGAATTGTTGGTGCTTTTCTGATTTTTCGTCAAATGGTTTGTGAGAAAGGCTCTTAAGAATGGCTTCTATTTCATCCATGAGTACAAATGATTTTTTGTCAATCCATGTACTTTTAAAATGTTCCCAGATATAATCAATAGCTGTTTTATTGGGATGTAGCATGTCATTTTTATAAAACCGGTAGTCTCGCAAATCATCCATCATAATTTCAAAGGAAGGGAAATAGTTGCTGTGATTTCTTGGTTCTATAATTCGATGAATTGCCGACAATAAGTGAGCTTTGCTAAGAGAATTTTCTGAATACCCATCTTTTAAATGACGAATAGGAGAAACGGTAAATATTATTTCGACATTATTATTTACACTTTTTACCAAACTGATAATGGCGTCAAGACTTTCCGAAATATCATCTACCGAAAGCAATTCCTTTAAAAACTTTTTCTGAGGAATTTTATGGCAGTTAGCAACGATACGGTCAGTTTCAATAAATCGATAAACCCAAGCAGTACCTAATGTAATTATTAAATGTGAGGCTTGTCGAATTTGTTGATTGGTATTATCAATATAGGTATTTAAATTTCCTAATAGACCTTCCTTAGAGGTTTCGCATAGTTCTGAATGCGAATCAAAACAATGCCACTTTTCATTGAACAAGAAAATATCATCATTTTCATATTTTTGACAATTAATTGCGTTAGTTATCAATTTTTCAATGGCTTTGGGATGAAATAATATACCCAATGGATTGACGTTGTTTTGAAACTTATATTGATTGAATTTGTTGCCTATATTTTCGGCAAAACAAGAACCTATTAACATAATTTTTGAATCATAATCTATTTGATGATGTTCTTTTTTTATGTCTATTTGTGTTCTGAAATTCATTTATTCCGGCTTAATTCAAAAATTCTTTTGCCCTAACAAGTGCCTGTTTAATTCCGCCAGGGTTTTTGCCACCAGCAGTAGCATAAAAGGCTTGTCCGCCACCACCACCTTGTATTAATTTACCAAGCTCTCTAACAATATTACCTGCATTTAAACCCTTATCAGTAGTTAAATTCTTTGAAATAAATACAGTTAAAAATGCTTTACCATTAAGATTGGCTCCGTTGATAAAAAATAAATTATCTACTTGGTTTCCAATTTCGAAGGCCAAATTTTTAATAGTATTGGTATCCATATCCGATTGGGAAGCAAGAAAATTAATACCGTTTATATTTTCAATATTTTTAATCAAATCCACTTTTAAATTCGAAGCTTTTTCTGCTAACAAAGATTCAATTTTCTTTTCTAAACCGCTATTAGCGTCCAGTAATGAATTAATAGCCTTTAATGGATCCTGTGGGTTTTTTAAAATGGATTTGATCCTTGAATATTCTTTATCCTGATTGGCATAATAATCTTTAACCGCATCTGAAGTTATAGCTTCAATTCGCCTTATTCCCGAAGCAATGGCACTTTCAGAAGTTATTTTAAAATGCCAAATATCAGCGGTGTTTTTCACATGTGTACCACCACATAATTCCATGGATTTTCCAAACTGAATCATCCGTACGGTATCCCCGTATTTTTCTCCAAACAGAGCCATTGCTCCTTTTTCCAGGGCTTCTTCCATGCTGATATTTCTTTTCTCTATCAAGGGTATTTTACCACGAATCCTGGAATTGACAAAGTCTTGAACCTCCTGTAATTGTTCCGGGCTTACTTTTGAGAAATGAGAAAAATCAAAGCGTAAATATTTAGAATGAACTGCAGATCCTTTTTGTTCAACATGTGATCCTAGAACCTTTCTTAAAGCCTGATGTAGTAAATGTGTTGCACTATGATTACAAGCAGTTCTAAAGCGTTGTTTTTCGTCTACTTTAACCTTGAAAATTAGTTTAGGATCTTTGGGTAAATCCTTAGTAAAATGAATAATTAAATTGTTTTCTTTTTTTGTGTCAACTATATAAATGGTGTCACCGTTGGGTTTTTCTAAATACCCTTTGTCACCAACTTGCCCACCACCTTCAGGATAAAAAGGCGTAATATTAAATACCAGTTGGTACATATCACCATCTTTTTTTGATGATACTTTACGATATTTAGTAATTTTAACCTTAGCTTCCAAGGTATCGTAACCCACAAATTCTTCCTGATCATCCTCATAAAGCACCTGCCAATCATCAGTTTCAACAGCTGTAGCCTTTCGTGCACGTTCTTTTTGCTTATGTAATTCTGATTTGAATTCGGTTTTATTATAACTCAAATTATTTTCGCCTAGAATTAAATCTGTTAGATCTTCAGGAAAGCCATAGGTGTCTTTTAATTCAAAAACTTTTTTGCCTGATATCTCATCGGAGAGATTATTCCTTATGATGGTATCTAACAAATTCAAACCTTGATCCAAGGTTTTTAAAAAGGACTGTTCCTCTTCCTTAATAACATTTTCAATGAGTTGTTGTTCAATTTTAATCTCAGGAAATGTTTGGCTCATATGTTTGCTTAAAACATCAACCAATCTATAAATAAAAGCTTCTTTTTGATTAAGAAAAGTAAATCCATATCGAATCGCTCTTCTTAAAATTCTACGAATTACGTAACCTGCACCCGTATTACTTGGTAACTGGCCATCTGCAATGGCGAAGGCAACTGCTCGAATATGATCAGCAATTACTCTAATGGCAATATCAGTTTTTTCTGATTCGCCATATTTTGAATTGGTTATGGTTACAATCTCTCTAATAATAGGTTTAAATACATCGGTATCATAATTGGATTGTTTGCCTTGAACCACCATGCAAAGACGTTCAAATCCCATACCTGTATCAATGTGTTTAGCGGGTAATTTTTCAAGAGAACTATCTGCTTTTCGATTGAATTCTATAAAAACCAAATTCCATATTTCAATGACAAGTGGGTGGTCTTTATTGACCAGTTCTTTTCCAGGAATTCTTTTCTTTTCCTCTTCAGACCGAATGTCGACATGGATTTCACTACAGGGTCCACAGGGCCCTTGCGCACCCATTTCCCAAAAATTATCTTTTTTATTTCCGTTTAAAATTCTGTCTTCCGGAATAATTTTTTTCCAATAATCATATGCTTCCTGATCAAAAGATAAAGCATCACTTTGGTCACCCTCAAAAACGGTAACATAGAGATTATTTTTATCAATTTTATAGACTTCAGTTAATAGTTCCCATGCCCAATTGATAGCTTCTTTTTTAAAATACCCACCTGCCGGAGAGGCAGGATCACCAAAGCTCCAATTACCAAGCATTTCAAACATAGTATGATGATAAGTGTCTTTGCCTACTTCTTCAAGATCATTGTGTTTTCCAGAAACGCGTAAACACTTTTGCGTATCTGAAATACGAGCTTGATTAACTTTTTTTTGACCTAAAAAGTATTCTTTAAAGGGTACCATACCCGCATTGGTGAACATTAAAGTAGGGTCGTTTTTTAAAACCATAGGTGCAGATGGTACAATTTTATGTTCTTTGGAGGCAAAAAAATCTAAAAATTGTTTTCTGATTTCTTGTGAAGTCATAAATATTATTTAAAAATCTATTTTTTTGTTTTTAAAATAGTTACAAAAAAAGTGTAAATTTGTCATTCGTGCTTTGAATAAGCTAATTATTCTATTGCAAAAATAATATAATTATACATGGCGAAGGTAAAATATTATTACGATTCAGAAACTTTATCTTATAGGAAAATCCAATTAAGAAAACGTGACAAATTAAAATATACGGGTGTTTTCTTATTGGCATCTTCATTTATTGGTGGTTTGATTGTATTTATTATGTATCAATTTGTTGAATCGCCCAAACAAAAGGTTCTTAAAAGAGAGCTGGAGAATATGAAATTGCATTACGAATTGATTGATAAGAAAATGTCACAGGCGAAGGAAGTTTTGGAGGGTATTCAAAAACGTGATAACAATATTTACCGTGTGTATTTTGAAGCTAATCCTATTCCTGAAGAGCAGAGGAAAGCGGGATTTGGTGGTGTTAACAGGTATAAATCTTTAGATGGATTTGATAATTCTGAAATGATAAAAGGCGCCACTAAAAACTTAGATATTCTTTCAAAACAATTATATATTCAGTCAAAATCATTGGATGAAATTATTGATCTTGCGATGGATAAGGAAAAATTGTTGGCATCAATTCCAGCCGTTCAACCTATCAGTAAGGAAGATTTAACCAGAATGGCTTCAGGTTATGGTTGGAGACAAGACCCTTTTACGAAGGCAAGAAAAATGCACAAGGGAATGGATTTTACATCTCCTCGAGGGACTCCGGTTTACGCCACAGGAAATGGTAAAGTAATTAGAGCAGATGGCAGATCAACTGGTTATGGAAAGCATATTAGAATTGATCATGGTTTTGGTTACATTACCCTATATGGGCATCTTTCAAAATACAATGTAAAAAGAGGTGCAAAGGTGAAACGTGGGGACTTAATTGGTTATGTTGGAAGTACTGGTCGATCTAAAGCACCACATTTGCATTATGAAGTAAGATATAATAAAAGGGCTATAAATCCTGTTAATTTTTATTATGGAGATTTATCGCCAGACGAGTTTAAAGAAATGTTAAAAATGGCTTCGCAAGAAGGACAATCCTACGACTAATGCATATAAATTTACCGGAGAAAAGATATTTTAAAATTGGTGAAGTGGCCAAAGCCTTTGATGTAAATGCTTCATTAATACGTTTTTGGGAAAATGAATTCGATGTCATAAAGCCAAAAAAAAATGCCAAAGGAAATCGATTATTTACACAGGAGGATATTAAAAACTTACAGTTAATTTATCATTTGGTAAAAGAAAAAGGGTTTACTCTGGAAGGTGCGAAGAATAAATTGAAGGAGGATCCTGATAAAACAACTTCGAATCATGATATAATAGTGAAATTAGATGCTATTAAAAATGAATTAATACAAATCAAAAATCAATTATAAAAATTCATCTCTTATGAAAAAATGGCTTCCTTTAATTATAATTATCATCTTAATTTTTGTTTTATACAAATGGGTGGTTGGCTTAAACAACACTATGGTAGAAAAGCAAGAAACTGCCAAAACTCAATGGGCAAATGTAGAAAGTGCCTATCAAAGACGAGCTGATTTGATTCCCAATTTGGTGAATACAGTAAAGGGTTATGCCAGTCATGAAAAGGAAACTCTGGAGGGCGTAATTCAAGCCAGAGCGAATGCTACTAAAACTACAATAGATCCATCAAATGTTACTCCAGAACAGATGGCATCATTTCAACAAGCACAAAGTGGGCTTACCGGTGCATTGAGCAAATTAATGGTGGTTGTTGAAAAATATCCTGATTTGAAAGCCAATCAAAACTTTTTGGAATTACAAAGTCAATTGGAAGGAACGGAAAATAGAATCAATGTTGAAAGAAATCGATTCAATACAATGACAAAAGACTATAATATATTGATTCGTAAATTTCCTGCTAAATTGGTTGCAAGTATATTAAATTTTGACCCGATGCTTTTATTTCAGGCTGCTGAAGGAAGTGATGTAGCTCCAGCGGTCAATTTTAATTAATTGAATGCATATGTCAGAAATAGAGGAATTTTTAACTTTAGAAGAACAAAATCAAGTTGTTGAGGCTATCAAAAAAGCTGAATTAAATACTTCGGGTGAAATTCGTGTACATTTTGAAAATACCTTAGAAAAAGCCTGTTTGGACAGAGCTAAAGAAGTTTTTATGAATTTGGATATGCAAAAAACTAAAAATAGAAATGGAGTTTTGTTTTATGTTGCAGTTCATGATAAAAGTTTTGCAATTTTAGGTGATACAGGAATTGATAAGGAAGTCCCTTCTGATTTTTGGGAAAGTGTAAAAAACCTTGTAATTGATGAATTTTCAAAAGAAAATAGGGTAGAAGGATTGGTGAATGGAATATTGGAAGCAGGTATAAAATTAAAACATTACTTTCCATTTAAAGAGGATGATACAAATGAATTGACGAACGAAATATCTAAAAGTTAATTCGCGTTTTTAGCGGAACAATTTTGTATTTTTACTGCTTAATTTTATTTAAATGTCAGTATTTCATAATCTCTCTGTTAAAGAGGTAAAAAGAGAAACTAAAAACGCTGTTTCAGTCGTATTTAATATTCCTGAAAATTTAAGAGATGAATTTAATTTCCTCCCAGGTCAATATATAACCCTCCAAGTAAATTTAGAAGGCAAAAAAGTTAGGAGAGCATATTCAATTTGTTCTTCAGAGAAAAGCAATGAAATAAGAGTTGCCATTAAAGCAGTTGAAAATGGAAGCTTTTCAGTTTATGCCAATACCAAATTAAAAGTTGGTGATATTATTGAAGTGGCTGACCCAGAAGGTAGATTTGTTTTAAGAACATCTGGTTCCAATAACAAGGATTATATTGCATTTGTTGCCGGAAGTGGAATTACACCGGTTATGTCTATGATTAAATCGGTAATTGAAACTGAAAAGAACAGTAGGTTTAAATTGGTTTATGGAAATAAATCAAGCGAAGACACCCTATTTAAAAATGATCTTGATCAATTGACAAATGAATATAAAAATCAGCTTGAAGTAAACTATATTTATAGTCAAAAATTGGGATCCAATGCTGGTTTTGGTAGAATAAATCAGGATGTGGTTCATGATCTTTTAAAAAGTCGGTACAAGGATATTTCATTTGATGAGTATTTTCTTTGCGGGCCGGAAAATATGATTGACTTAGTGAAAGAAAATTTGTTGAGCTACGGTGCAAAAAGTAATCAAATTAAATTTGAATTATTTACAAGTCCGTCGGCTTCAAAAGAACTTACTAAGGACTTAACAGGAGATACTAAAATAACTGTTGTTTTGGATGATGAAGAAACAACTTTTGATATGAGAAAAGATGAATTTGTGTTAGACGCTGCCCTGCTAAAAGGATTAGATGCGCCCTATTCATGTCAGGGAGGTATTTGCAGTAGTTGTTTAGCCAAAGTTATAGAGGGAGAAGTAATGATGGATAGCAATTCAATTTTAGATGAAGATGAAGTAAAAGAAGGCTTAATTTTAACCTGTCAATCACATCCCTTGACACCTATTTTAAAAATTGATTATGATGATGTATAATGATTAAACCCGGATTATGTATTAGAACTTTGTAATGAGGCTTTAAACCATTATAAAATATGACTTTTCGTATTTTTAGCGTAGCACCGTTACGGTTAAAATTCAAAAAGTAATAAAATGGTATATTTTGAAATGGTTTAAAGGCGTAATAAATTTTCTAATACATAATCCGGGTTAAATTATAATATTTCATTTTCACTTATGATAAACGAATACTTTAACGCAATACTTTTGGGATTTGGTTTGGCCTTTATGGTAGGGCCGGTATTTTTTGTCTTATTGGAAACAAGTGTTGTAAAAGGAGCCAGGGCTGCCATGGTATTCGATATTGGCGTAGTGTTGTCAGACACAATTTTTATTTTGATTGCCTATTATGGAAGTCGAACCTTTTTAGAGAATCTGAAAGACGACCCTAACTTGTTTTTAATTGGAGGAATCATCCT
>JAUXGV010000131.1 GCA_030621915.1 Flavobacteriaceae bacterium | reverse complement strand
TGGTTTAAAATTAATTTAACTAAAGATGGTAAATTATTAGAGAGTCGCAAGCGTCATATTGGTAAGACTATAACTTGGAGAATGATTGGTACAGTAGATACTATGTTATTGGCCTGGTGGATATCAGGTAACCCTTTGATAGGAATAAAAATTGGTTTCGCTGAAATGTTGACAAAAATGATTTTTTACTACGTTCATGAGCGTATCTGGCATAAAAGCAGGTATGGTTTAACAGAAAAAAATGCAAAAGAAATATGAAAGAAAACATCATCAAACATGATTATGAAGTACGCAAAATACAACGCCAAAAATTATTGCACCAGAACTCTTTGCTGCTTTGGTTTACGGGTTTATCGGGATCAGGGAAATCTACCATCGCGAATGCTTTGGAGTTCAAATTGCATGAAGCGGGATTTAAGACATATGCCCTTGATGGAGATAATATAAGAAAGGGTATCAATAATGACCTCACTTTCGCACCAGAAGATCGAAAAGAAAATATTCGAAGAATAGCTGAAGTTGCAAGTTTAATGGTCGATGCAGGACTTATTGTATTGGCTGCTTTTGTATCACCCTACAAAAAAGATAGGGAAAACATTGCCCAAATAGTGGGAAATGATAACTTTGTCGAAATTTTTGTAAATACTTCTATAGAAGAATGTGAAAGAAGAGATGTTAAAGGATTATATAAGAAGGCAAGAGCAGGGGAAATTAAAGATTTTACTGGTGTGAATGCGCCATATGAAGCACCTGATTCTCCTGATATTGAAATTATAACGGATGATCTTTCAATTGAAGAATGTGTATTGAGAATATATGATAAGATAACACCAAAATTAAAAATATGACAAAGTATTTTTTAAATTATTTAGATGAATTAGAGGCAGAAGCGGTTTTTGTGCTTCGTGAAGTCTATGCTCAATTTCAAAACCCCGTGATATTATTTTCGGGAGGTAAAGATTCTATTGTATTGGCCCATTTGGCTAAAAAGGCCTTTTACCCAGCAAAGGTTCCGTTTCCGTTAATGCATATAGATACGGGACATAATTTCCCTGAAACTATTCAATTTAGAGATGATTTGGTTAGTAAATTAGGTGCAACATTATTGGTTGGTTCTGTTCAGGAAGCTATTGATACAAATAGAGTTGTTGAGGAACAAGGAAAGAATGCAACAAGAAATGAATTGCAAATTACAACTTTACTCGATGCCATTGAAAATAACCATGTTGATTGTGCCATAGGAGGAGGAAGACGAGATGAAGAAAAGGCGAGGGCTAAGGAAAGGTTTTTTTCTCATAGAGATGATTTTGGACAATGGACTCCTAAAAATCAACGCCCCGAATTATGGAATATCTTTAATGGTAAGATGAGACAGGGGGAGCATTTTAGAGCTTTTCCTATTAGTAATTGGACAGAAATGGATGTTTGGAATTATATCACCAGAGAAAATATTGAGATCCCTTCCTTGTATTTTGCTCATGATAGACAAGTAGTTTGGCGAAATGGCAGTTGGATTCCGGTTTCAGAATATTTGATCATGCAAGAAGGTGAAGAAGTTCTTACCAAAAAGATTAGATTTAGAACTCTTGGAGATATTACTATAACGGGAGGTATTGAAAGTGAGGCAGATACTTTGGAAAAAATTGTTGAAGAAGTTGCCGCAATGAGAGAAACTGAAAGAGGCAACCGTGCTGATGACAAGAGATCAGAATCCTCGATGGAAGACAGAAAAAAACAAGGTTATTTTTAATAAAAAGAAAAAGAAAAAGTATTATGAGTATAGATAATAACCAACTTTTAAGATTTACTACAGCAGGAAGTGTTGATGATGGAAAAAGCACGCTAATTGGAAGATTGCTCTATGATTCGAAATCTATTTTTGAGGATCAGATTGCTGCCGTCGAAAAAACCAGTAAGCGAAAAGGACTGGAAACTGTTGATTTGGCACTCTTTACAGATGGATTGAGAGACGAAAGAGAACAGGGTATTACGATTGATGTTGCTTACCGATATTTTACAACACCAAAGCGTAAATTCATCATTGCCGACACTCCAGGTCATGTTCAATATACGAGGAATATGGTGACAGGAGCATCTACGGCCAATGTTGCTTTAGTGCTTATTGATGCTAGGAAAGGAGTTATCGAACAAACCAAAAGGCATTCATTTATTGCTTCCCTTTTGCAGATTTCACACATTATAGTATGTGTAAACAAAATGGATCTTGTGGATTATGATGAAGCGGTATTTGATGATATTGTTAATCAATATGAAGAGATGTCAGGTAAAATGATGATCAAAGATGTGAGATATATTCCACTATCAGCATTGGTCGGGGATAATGTTGTAAATCGATCTGATAAGATGCCATGGTATCAAAATGCTCCTTTATTACATACGCTGGAAACACTGCATATCGCTAGCGATAACAATATGGTGGATGCTAGGTTTCCCGTTCAAACCGTATTGAGACCTCAAGACGAGGAAAATCATGATTATAGAGGTTATGCTGGGTCCGTTGTAGGAGGAATTTTTAGGGTTGGAGATGAAGTCAGACTATTACCTTCTGGATTTGAATCTAAGATCAAATCGATCAATCGTTATGAAGAGGATGTTAAAGAAGCTTTTGAAGGTATGAGTGTGTCAATAACACTTGAGGATGACATAGATTTGAGCAGAGGTGACATGATTGTTAAACCTAATAATTTACCGGTAAAGGACCAGAGACTTTCAGCGATGATCTGTTGGTTTAATGAAAATCCAGCACGACCAAGAGCCAAATATATACTTAAACACACCTCTAATGAGCCGATGGCTATGATCACTGAGGTAGAATATAAAGTTGATGTAAATACGCTTCAACGAATAACGGATGATAAGGAAATTTTGATGAACGATATCTGTAAAGTGAAGATTCGTACAACAGCACCCATTATGATGGACGAGTATTCAAGAAATAGAAAAACGGGAAGTTTTATCCTTATAGACGCAGGTACGAATGAAACTGTTGCTGGAGGTATGCTGCTCTAGAAACTTCTTCATGATTAATAAATGAAAGACTGTTTTATAACAGTCTTTTTTTATGAATTAATTTTATCAGATCGTTAAAGGTAAAAAAACAATAATAATCGCCTATATTTGCAAACCAAAAAATCTATAGAATGAAAGCCGGAATTGTAGGACTACCAAACGTTGGAAAATCAACACTATTTAATTGTTTGTCAAATGCTAAGGCGCAATCAGCGAACTTTCCATTTTGCACAATTGAACCTAATATTGGAGTAGTAAATGTACCAGATGAAAGACTGGAAAAATTGGAATCTTTGGTAAATCCGGAAAGAGTGATGCCCGCTACGGTCGAAATCGTTGATATTGCTGGCCTTGTAAAAGGGGCAAGTAAAGGAGAAGGGTTAGGTAATAAGTTTTTGGCTAATATCCGTGAGACAGATGCCATTATTCATGTCTTGAGGTGTTTTGATAATGATAATATTATTCATGTTGATACTTCAATTGATCCGGTTAGAGATAAAGAAACTGTAGATTACGAACTACAGCTTAAAGATTTAGAATCGTTAGAAAAGAGATTGGATAAAGTAAAGAAAGCGTCGAGAACTGGAGATAAATTGGCATTGAAAGAATTGGACATTCTAAACAAAGCAAAAGACGGATTAGAGAGTGCAAAGTCCATAAGATCTATTGATTATACAGAATCTGAGAGGGAGGAGTTTATAAAACCTCTTCAAATGATTACCGATAAACCGGTTTTATACGTTTGTAATGTTGATGATGCTTCGGCTGTGTCTGGTAACAAATATGTTGAATTGGTCAAAGAAGCGATTAAAAATGAGCAGGCAGAAGTCATTATCCTTGCAGTGGGAACAGAAGCAGATATCATGGAATTGGATGATTATGAAGAAAGACAAATGTTTTTAGAGGATCTTGGATTATCGGAGCCAGGTGTATCTAAATTAATTCGATCTGCCTATAAATTGTTACATCTCCAAACTTATTTTACGGCTGGTGTTAAGGAAGTTAGGGCATGGACTATTCATATTGATGATACTGCTCCACAGGCAGCTGGGGTTATTCATACGGATTTTGAAAAAGGTTTTATTAGAGCTGAGGTTATTAAATATGACGATTTTGTCCAATATGGTAGTGAAGTGAAGGTTCGAGAAGCTGGGAAACTGGCCATTGAAGGTAAAGAGTATATTGTACAAGATGGAGATATGATGAATTTCAGATTTAATGTGTAAATAAGAATTTTACAATAATTTATTTTACTAATTAAGATTAAGTATTGAAATGAAGTTTGATATTCTTGAATTTGACCAACAAAGTAGCGCACGTGCTGGAACTATAGCAACCGATCATGGCAAAATTCAAACGCCAATTTTTATGCCTGTTGGTACGGTTGCTTCAGTAAAGGGTGTTCATCAAACCGAATTAAAAAATGATATCAATGCAGATATTATTTTAGGAAATACTTATCATTTATACCTACGTCCCAAAACTGAAATTTTGGAAAAGGCAGGAGGACTGCATAAATTTATCAATTGGGACCGACCTATGTTGACAGATTCAGGTGGTTATCAGGTCTATTCATTATCGGGGAGAAGAAAAATAAATGAAGAAGGCGTCAACTTTAAATCACATATTGATGGCTCGAGTCATTTTTTTTCACCTGAATTTTCCATGGAAATTCAACGAAAAATTGGAGCTGATATAATCATGGCATTTGATGAGTGCACACCTTATCCGTGTGATTATTCTTATGCCAAAAATTCGATGCATATGACCCATCGCTGGTTAAATAGATGTGTTGAATATTTAAATGAAAATAGAGAAATATATAATTATAATCAGTCTTTTTTTCCGATAGTTCAAGGAAGTACATATAAAGATTTACGAAAAGAATCGGCAGAATATATTGCTAGTATTGGTGCAGTAGGAAATGCCATTGGAGGTTTGTCAGTTGGAGAACCGGCAGAAGAAATGTATGCGACAACTGAAATTGTGTGCAACATTCTTCCAAAAGATAAACCAAGATATTTAATGGGAGTAGGAACACCTATAAATATTCTGGAAAATATTGCCCTAGGAGTTGATATGTTCGATTGCGTAATGCCTACACGCAACGCAAGAAATGGAATGCTATTTACAGCCCATGGTACTATAAATATTAAAAATAAGAAATGGGAAGATGATTTTTCGCCAATTGATGAAATGGCAATTACATATGTTGATACATACTATTCAAAAGCGTATTTAAAGCACCTTTTTGCAGCGAAAGAATATTTAGGTAAACAAATTGCTACCATCCATAATTTAGGCTTTTATTTGTGGTTGGTTCGTGAAGCAAGAAACCATATCTTAGCGGGAGATTTTATCCAATGGAAAAATAAAATGGTAAAACAAATGGATAAAAGACTTTAGGCTTTAGATTTACTTTTAAAATAATCCTATTTAATTGATTTGAAAATTCTTGATAAATACATATTAAAAAAGTATTTTGTTTCCTTAATTTTTACTTTGTTAATCCTGCTTCCAATTGCAGTTTCTATAGATATATCTGAAAAAGTTGGCAAATTTATAAAGGATTCTGAATTAACCCTAAATGAAATCGTTTACGATTATTATGTAAACTTTCTTATAAATTATGGAATCTCATTTTTACCATTAGCGCTTTTCATTTCTGTTATTATGTTTACATCTCAAATTTCCAATAACTCGGAAATAATTGCCATTCATAGTTCTGGAATTTCATTCAAAAGATTTTTAAGGCCCTATTTTATCGGTGCATTTATCGTGGCTATTTTTTCATTGTTCGCTAATCATTTTATTGTTCCGAAATCAAATAAGACTTTTGAAAAATTTCAAGAAACCTATTTGCGTTCAAGTTCCAAAAAACAAACCAAGAATCATGTTAAAAATGTTAGTTTACAATTAAGTAAGGACGACTATGTTTATTTTGGTACTTTCAATTTTATCTCTAATCAGGGCTATAATTTTTCCTATGAACATTATGAAGGAAACCAGTTAAAGTATAAGTTAAGAAGCAATAGTGTAAGATGGGCAAAGGACGATAGTATATATAAAATAAGAAATTACAAAAAACGATATATTTATGCTAAAAATGACAGCATAAGCTCTGGGAATCTATTTGATACAATATTCAATTTTCAGCCAAAGGATTTGTTATATGTAGCCTACTTAGCGAAAGAAATGTCTTCAGTGAATCTATCAAGTCATATATCTCAATCAGAAAAAAGAGGGGTAAAAAATTTAAATAACTATAAAGTTGAGCTATATAAAAGAACAAGTTTACCGGTTTCTGCATTTATTTTAACCGTGATTGCCGTAACATTATCTTCCCGAAAAAGAAGAGGTGGGATAGGAGTTAATCTAGCAGCTGGACTAACCCTAATGTTTATTTATGTATTCTTTTTAAAAGTGTCTGAGGTACTAGGTTCAACTGCAGATTCTAATCCGCTTTTTACTGTTTGGATGCCTAATTTAATTTTTGGGGCTTTATCAGTATTCTTATATATAAAACATGCCAACCGATAAATTTAAAAATCAACTACATCTACATTTTATAGTATTTATTTGGGGCTTTACAGCAGTTTTGGCAGCTTTAATAAGTGTTAATGCCATGTCGCTGGTTTGGTATCGAGTTTTGATTGCTTCTCTGACTATTTTAGTTTTTCTAAAGATTAAAAAAGTGACTTTCAATGAGAGTAAAGTAGATGTTTTTAAATTATTTATTGGAGGAATATTGATTGCATTACATTGGACAACATTTTTTCATGCTATTAAGATTTCTACAATTTCAACAACGCTCATTACCATGTCATCCGGTGCATTATTTGTTGTATTGCTGCAGCCGATTTTTGGTAAAAAGAAATTTTCCTTTTTTGAAATGATATTGGCTATTATCACAATAATTGGCTTTATAGTTATTTTTAGAGTGGAGAAATTGTATACAGAGGGAATAATTTATGCCTTAATATCATCTTTTATTTTGGCCATATTTTCAATTTACAATAGTAAATTAATTCAGAATTATAAAGGAAGTAAAATTGCATTTTACGAATTATTTTTTGCATTTATATTTATGTCAATAGTGCTGTTTATTAATGATTCTTTTAATGATTCCTTTTTTAATTTGAATCGAACAGATTGGATTTATTTATTGGTTTTGGCAACAATATGCACGGCATATCCCTTTGTTATAGCAGCGAAATTGTTGAAAAAAATGAGCCCCTTTACAATGGTATTAACAAATAATTTGGAACCAGTATACGGTATCATTTTAGCAGTATTTATTTTTGGAGATAAAGAAAAGATGAGTTATCAATTTTATATTGGTGCCATTTTAATTGTAAGTAGTGTATTCCTAAATGCTATAATTAAAAATAAATTAAGATTTAAAAAGTAAGTTAAATTTATTGACCAAAGTTTATATATTTGTATTCATAATCCAAACTGCTAATCCAAAAATATTGATTTTTGATTTGCACAAACTACTCAAATAATGGAATATTTAGATTTCGAACTACCTATAAAAGAGTTAGAAGATCAACTTAACAAATGCCGGTTAATAGGAGAGGAAAGTGATGTAGATGTTACAGAAACTTGTCAAAATATTGAGAAAAAGCTAAAGAATACTCGAAAGGATATTTTTAAGAACCTAACAGCCTGGCAAAGAGTACAATTATCTAGGCATCCTTCAAGACCTTATACCCTAGATTTTATAAAAGCTTTAACCAAGGGCACATTTATGGAATTGCATGGAGATAGAACTGTTAAAGATGATAAAGCCATGGTTGGTGGATTAGGTAAAATAGGGAATCAATCATATATGTTTATTGGTCAGCAAAAGGGATATAATACGAAAACCCGTCAATATCGTAATTTTGGTATGGCAAATCCGGAAGGATATAGAAAAGCCTTGAGATTAATGAAAATGGCTGAAAAGTTTGCAATTCCGGTATTAACATTGGTAGATACCCCAGGAGCTTATCCAGGACTGGAAGCTGAAGAAAGAGGTCAAGGTGAAGCTATTGCTCGGAATATATTTGAAATGACTAAATTAAAAACACCAATTATAACTATTATTATTGGAGAAGGGGCATCTGGAGGTGCCTTAGGAATTGGAGTTGGAGATGTAGTTTTGATGCTCGAAAATTCATGGTATTCTGTGATTTCTCCTGAAAATTGTTCCTCAATTTTATGGCGTAGTTGGAACTATAAGGAACAAGCAGCGGAAGCTTTAAAATTGACAGCGTCAGATGGTAAAAAGCTTAAAGTTGTTGATGGAATTATCAAAGAACCATTAGGAGGAGCTCATACCGACAGGGATAAAACATATAAATCAGTTGAATTGGCTATTAAAAAGGTTTATTCTGACTTGAGTAAATTAAGTACTGAAGAACTCATAAAAAAGCGTATGGATAAATATGCAAATATAGGTGTCTTCAAGGATTAAACTCGTTCTTTAACCCGAATTATGCATTAAAACTTCGTAATGAGGATTGAAAGTGCAATGAAATATGATATTTTATTGATTTAAGCATAGCATCGCTATGGTTAAATCGAAAAATGATGCAAAGCCC
>JAUXGV010000251.1 GCA_030621915.1 Flavobacteriaceae bacterium | reverse complement strand
GCACCTAATCCACCATTGACCCCAATTTTAACCATTTTCCAGGCAAATAATTCATCATGGCGCCTGATTTCGGCATTGACATAATTCAACCCATCCGTATGTTCGAAGGTTAGAAAATCTTCTGTAAGAACAATATCGTCATTATTATAGATTCCGTTATATTCAGTTCCTGAGTTTTCAATATACCCTGAAATTTTTACCGTTTGATCTTGTCTCATTACATATTTCATATGATCTGTTCCAAGAGAGACACTGTAATTATGATGAAAAAAATATCCAACTTTCACATTGTATTGTGGAATGGTCATTTTACCAGGCTTAAAATAGGGGTCAAATCCAAAAGAAGATTGCCTGTCAAAAGCTCTAACCTTATCAAGTGTAAAATCATAATCATTTCCTCTAAAATTAATATCTGAATCCGTGAACCAACCTCTATTCCATCCCCAGTAAATATAGAGATCTCCTTTTCGGCTAATTTGTTCAGGTTTATCGTCATTTTGAGAATGACCTAAGTTCGTGGCCATAATAATAACAGCAAATGAGAATAATACTTTTTTCATTTTGGTAAAAAATTCTTACATGAATTGGGCAAAAGTACATTTATTTTTTCTTTATGGAACTGACAATTATCACAAATAACATTACTTTTATAGAAATTAATTTCGTGCAAAATCAATCATCTTTTCAAGTATACAATGCATCTGCTGGAAGTGGTAAAACTTTTACTTTGGTAAAGGAATATTTGAAAATCTTATTGGAATCCAATAATCAATTTATTTACCAAAATATACTAGCTATTACTTTTACAAATAAAGCTGCTAGTGAAATGAAGGAACGCGTTTTAAAAAGTTTACTTGACTTTTCTAAAGGTAATTCAACAAATGAAATGCTGCAATTGATTGTTGAAGAAACCAACCTTGATATTGAAACAATTCGGCAAAGATCCAAAAATCTATTACGGAACATATTGCAAAATTATTCAGCTTTCCATATTAAAACAATTGATAGTTTTACCAGTAGATTAATCAAATCTTTTGCTTTTGATTTGGGCATGACCTTAGATTTTGGGGTTGAATTGGATCCACAATCTATTCTGGAAGAGGCAGTAGATGTTATTATTTCAAAAATTGGGATTGAGAAGGAATTGACTGATGTGTTGGTGGAATTTGCTAAGCAAAAAACCATAGATGATAAATCCTGGGACATATCTAGAGAATTGAATGAAATTTCCATGCTTCTTTTAAAAGAAAATGATGCACAGGAAATTAAGAAATTAAAAACTAAAAGCATTTCTGATTTTAAATCACTTGAGAAAAAGATCAAGCTTAAACAACGTGAATCTGAAAAAAAGTTTGTGGAGATTGGTGATAAAGGATTATTTTGTATAGATAATGGAGGTGTGGATTATAAAGACTTTTATTATACACAGTTTCCAAAATTTTTCCAAAATTTAAAAAAGAACCCATCGATCATCAACTTTTCAAAGGAAAAGGGAATTGGGAAGAGTATAGAAAATCACCTTTTTTATACCAAAGGGAAACCTCACGAGGCTAAAGATAAAATTGACAAAATTATCGCTTATCTTATTGAGTTATATAATGAGTCTCAAAAAATATTTGAAACCTATTTTTTGAACAAACTTATTTTAAAAAACTTGATTCCTCTAGCCATTATAAATTCAATAGCCAAGGCATTGGAAGAAATTAAATTGGAAGGTAATATTAGATTGATTGGTGAATTTAACCAAATCATCAGCAATCATTTAAGAGAGCAACCCGCGGCCTTTATATATGAAAAAATTGGCGAGAAGTACAAGCATTATTTTATTGATGAAATGCAAGATACTTCAATTTTACAATGGGAGAATTTAATACCATTGATAGACAATGCCTTGTCTGAAGAAAACTCCAGTTTGTTATTGGTTGGCGATGCAAAACAAGCTATTTACAGATGGCGAGGTGGAAAGGCAGAACAGTTTATTGATTTGTCCAGTGAAGTAATTTCAAAAGCCGGTAACCCCTTTCAAAGGGATAAACTACTAAAAAATTTAGATACCAATTTTAGAAGTTATTCCGAAATTGTAGATTTCAATAATCGATTTTTTTCACATATTTCAAGATATTTTCAGAATAAAGAATATCAAAATTTATACAAACGGGGAAACAATCAGAAACATTTTGAAAAAATAGGCGGTTATGTACATGTAGATTTTGTTGAAGAATGCAAAAATGCGGAAGAAAGAGATGAAATATTTCCGGAAAAGGTATTTGAAATAATTCAGAATTTAGATAGCGAATTTGATAGAAATGAGATGTGTATTTTAGTAAGAAAGAAATCACAGGGAATTTCAATTGCGAATTACTTAAATGATAGAGGAATACAAATTGTAAGTTCGGAAACTCTACTGATAAAAAATAATTATAAAGTTGATTTTATTATTCAATTACTAAGGTTTTTAAATGATGAGAATGATGGTGAATCTAAATTAAATATTTTATATTTTTTGTATTATCATCTTAATATCCAAAAGGATAAAAATGAATTTATCGATGACTTAGTTCATTTGGAGCATTTGAATTTTTTTAAAGAACTTGAAAAATATCAAATAATTTATAAGTCTCAAAAATTTGGACATACACCATTCTATGAAAGTATAGAAGATTTGATAAGGTGTTTTAAACTTTCGAAAGA
>JAUXGV010000095.1 GCA_030621915.1 Flavobacteriaceae bacterium | reverse complement strand
ATAGGTGTTAGAATTCCAGCTCTATTGGGTATTGACATTTCTAATAAAATGTCTGTTGAATTCAAATTGTTAACCATTTCAAGTAAAAATTTCGAATTAAACCCAATTTGCATATCATCTCCTTCGTAGCTACATTGCAATCGTTCGTCTGCTTTATTTGAAAAATCTATGTCTTCAGCAGAAATTTTCAATTCAGTTCCTGCCATTTTTAGCCTTATCTGATGCGTTGTTTTACTTGAAAATATGGAAACTCGTCTCACAGAATTGTAAAATAAATTTCTATCCAGTGTTAATTTATTTGGATTTTCTTTTGGAATTACCGCTTCATAATTAGGATATTTTCCATCAATTAATCGACATATTAAAATGCTATTACCAAAAATAAATTTAGCATTTGTGTCGTTGTATTCTATTGTTACATCCGCATCATAACCTGTTAAAATATTTTTCAACAAGGTTAAGGGTTTTTTAGGCATAATGAATTCAGTCAATTCATTGGCATGAACATCTTTTCTGATATACTTTACCAATTTATGCGCATCTGTTGCCACAAAGGTTAAACTTTCTGTACTAAACTGAAAAAACACACCACTCATTACAGGACGTAAATCATCATTACCTGAAGCAAAAATGGTTTTTGATATGGCATTTGCCAAAATATTTCCTGTTAAAGTGGTTGAATTGGGAGAAGCTAATTCAACAGATTTAGGAAATTCTTCTCCATCCGCGTAAGCTAAGGCGTACTTACCACTATCTGAACTAATTTCAATGGTACTATTATTTTCAACTTTAAAAGTTAAAGGTTGTTCGGGAAAAGTTTTTAAAATTTCTAGTAATAATCTCGCAGGTACGGCTAAGGAGCTAACTTCATTTGATTCAACCTCAATTACTGTACTCATGGTTGTTTCCAAATCAGAAGCGGATATTTTTAATTCATTTTCGTTCAATTCAAATAAAAAATTATCCAGAATGGGTAAAGTATTATTTGAATTGATCACTCCACCTAATATTTGAAGTTGTTTTAATAATTGAGTGCTAGATACTATAAATTTCATTTAAAAAAGGAATTAATTAAAATCAGGATGTTTGTTTAAAAAAAAATGTATACAAATATATTGTTTTAAACTTGAACTTAAAAAAATAATTCGTCTTGATTTCTTGGTAGATTTTGAA
Source organism: Flavobacteriaceae bacterium (assembly GCA_030621915.1). Lineage (GTDB taxonomy): Bacteria > Bacteroidota > Bacteroidia > Flavobacteriales > Flavobacteriaceae > Lutimonas. The sequence goes on along the minus strand of JAUXGV010000095.1, from coordinate 9,815 downwards.
ATGTTAAGATTTTCTTAATCCTTAAAATATAAGGGTTTAATTTTATAGATTTGCCGAACAATAAAACTATTGACAATTCATGAAACAAGTTTTTTTAGTCCTTATTTTTCATATTTCATTTATACATGTTTGGTCTCAGGCTCCTGCTAAATTGAACCCAAATGAAATTTATGAATCAATTCAAAAATTAAATTTTTTAGGCTCTGCTTTATATATTGCCGCGCATCCAGATGATGAAAATACAAGTTTAATTTCTTATTTATCAAATGATGTCAAAGCAAGAACGGCTTATTTGTCATTGACAAGAGGAGGTGGTGGACAAAACTTAATTGGGCCAGAAATTCGGGAATTGTTGGGGGTAATTAGAACCCAGGAATTGCTGGCAGCCAGAAGAACCGACGGTGGAGAACAAATATTTACAAGAGCTAATGATTTTGGTTATTCTAAGCACCCTAATGAAACACTGGCCATTTGGAATGAAGAAAAAGTTCTGGGCGATGTGGTTTGGGCCATTAGAAAGTTTCAACCCGATATTATTATTAACAGGTTTAGCCATAAAAAAGAAACCTTTGGAAAAACTCATGGTCATCATACTTCATCTGCAGTTTTAAGTGAAATGGCTTTTGATTTGGCTGGGGACAAAACTAAGTATCCGAATCAGTTAAAATATGTGGAAGTTTGGCAACCCAAACGTGAATTTTTTAATACTTCATGGTGGTTCTATGGAAGCAGAGAAAATTTTGAGAAAGCTGACAAAACTAATTTGTTAGAAATAGAAACAGGTACCTATTATACATCTTTAGGATTGTCTAATGGTGAGATTTCTAGTTTGAGTAGAAGTATGCATAAAAGTCAAGGTTTTGGCAGTACTGGATCAAGAGGTTCAAATAAGGAGTATTTAGAATTTGTTAAGGGTGATTTTCCGAAAAATAAAAACAATCTCTTTGATGGAATTAATACAACATGGACTCGGGTAAAAGGAGGTGCAAAAATTGGTGAACTACTACAAAGGGTTGAAGTGGAATTTGATTTCGAGAATCCGTCAAAAAGCATCAAAGATTTAGTGGAGGCATTTAAACTAATTGAACAGTTAGAAAATAAACATTGGAAGAATCAAAAATCAATAGAAATAAAGAAAATAATTCAAGCTTGTGCAGGATTATTTTTAGAAGCTGTTTCAAATGAATCTTCAGCAACAAGAGATAGTGAAATAATAATTAAAATTGAAGCCATCAATAGAAGTGAAGCATCCATTAAATTATTAAGAACGAGTATTAGTCCTTTAAATATTTCAAATGATGAATCAATTGTCTTACAAAATAATCAAAAGAAGAAATTTGAATTGAAAGGGAAAATTCTAATGGATATAAATTATACAAGTGCATATTGGTTAATTGATCAAGGTACTTTGGGTATGTACAAAGTAGAAAACCCCTTAGATATTGGAAAGCCAGAAACGCCAAGATTAATTAAGGCAAATTTCTTTATTGATTTTGATGGCTATACAATCCAATTTGATAAAAATGTTGTATTCAAACGTAATGATCCAGTGAAAGGGGAAGTGTATAAACCCTTTGAAATAGTTCCTGTTGTTGCTACAAACGTAGCCGATAAAGTAATTATTTTTGCTGATAATGGTTCAAAGGAAATAAGAGTTAAAGTAAAAGCAGGAGAATCCAATATTAAGGGAATTGTTGAATTAGATGTTCCTGAGGATTGGAAGGTTTCACCTCAAAATATTATGATTGATATTGATAAGAAGGGCGCCGAACAAATGGTAATATTTAATGTTATACCCCCAAATTTTCAAAGTGAAGGATTAATATGTCCAAGGGTTTTAGTTGATGGCATAGTATATTCAGATGAATTGATAGAAATTGATTATGATCATATTCCTTTTCAATCGGTTTTAATGGAGTCAGAAAGCAAAGTTGTTCGATTGGATATTGAAAAAAAAGGTGATTTAATAGGATATATTCAGGGAGCTGGTGATGAAATTCCGGCAAGTTTAAGGCAAGTAGGATATACCGTTGTTGAATTGAAAGAAAGTGAAATTACACTTGAGAAATTACAAAATTTTGATGCAGTTATTCTTGGTATTAGGGCTTATAATACAAACGAGAGATCAAAATATTATCAAGAAAATTTGCATAAATATGTAAAAAATGGTGGTACAATGATTGTTCAATACAATACCAACCATAGATTAAAAGTGGAAGAATTGGCTCCATTTGAATTGAAATTATCTCGTGACCGGGTTACAGATGAAAATTCTAAGATTCGTATTATTGATCCCAATCATGAGGTGATGCAGTATCCGAATCAAATAACAGAGAAAGATTTCGAAGGTTGGGTACAGGAAAGAGGCTTGTATTTTCCAGATGAATGGGGGCCTGAGTTTAGTCCTATTTTATCCATGAATGATCCTGGAGAGTCAGCCAAAAAGGGAAGCTTACTGGTTTCAAAATATGGAGAGGGATATTATATATATACAGGATTGAGTTTTTTTAGAGAGCTACCGGCTGGAGTTTCAGGAGCCTATAGATTATATACGAATTTATTGTCTATTGGTAAAAATAGTGATTAAAAATAAAAGACTAAATATTTAATAATGAATAGCAATACAAAATCGGTATCCACTAAATGGAGAAAGGAGTATACAATTGTATTAATTGCGAATACGGTGTATATAATCCTATTTTATTTAATAACACAAATTTATTCTTAATATGGCAATTATTGATTGGCTTGTATTAATAATTACCCTTCTTTCTATTGTTGTATATGGTGCATGGAAAACAAAAGGGAGTAAAAATGTTCAGGATTATATAAGGGGCGGTAATGAAGCAAAATGGTGGACCATTGGTTTGTCAGTTATGGCCACCCAAGCCAGTGCCATAACCTTTTTGTCAACTCCAGGGCAAGCTTTTCACAGCGGAATGGGTTTTGTTCAATTTTATTTCGGTTTACCAATAGCCATGGTAATTATTTGCCTGGTTTTTATTCCTATTTATCATAAGTTAAAGGTATATACCGCCTATGAATTTTTGGAAGGAAGATTTGATTTAAAGACCAGAACTTTAACTGCTATATTGTTTTTGGTCCAACGAGGCTTGGCCGCGGGAATTACCATTTTTGCACCTTCAATTATTCTTTCTGCTGTTTTGGGATGGGATTTATTTACTTTAAATGTTATTATTGGTTCATTGGTAATTATTTATACGGTAAGTGGAGGTACTAAGGCGGTTAGTGTCACTCAAAAGCAACAAATGGCCGTTATTTTTATCGGTATGTTTGCCGCATTTTTTATTATTTTGGATTATTTGCCGGAAGATATTACTTTTCAAAAGGCCTTGAAAATTGCAGGGGCAAGTGGAAAAATGGAAATATTAGACTTTTCATTTGACCTTGATAACAGATATACCTTTTGGAGTGGAATTATTGGTGGAAGTTTTTTGGCCTTGTCTTATTTTGGAACAGATCAGTCACAGGTACAGCGTTATTTGTCTGGAAAATCCGTTCGTGAGAGTCAAATGGGATTGATATTCAATGGCTTACTTAAAGTGCCTATGCAATTTTTTATATTGTTGGTTGGTGTAATGGTTTTCGTATTCTATCAATTTAATGCATCTCCATTAAATTTTAACCCTGCGGCTACGGAGGCGGTTAAAAATTCAACTTTTGCTGAGGAATACAATACCCTTGAAAAAAGGCATTTAGAAATTGAACAAGAAAAGAAAACACTGCAATTTGATTATGCAAATAGCGATTCAGACCCATCAGTAAAACAACAAATTATAGAATTAAATCAATTGGATGCTAAAAATAGGGAAGATGCAAAAGTTTTAATTAATAAATCGGATAAGAATCAGGAAACGAATGATAAGGATTATGTTTTTATCCACTTTATCCTGAATAACTTACCCAGGGGCTTAATCGGTTTGCTGTTGGCAGTAATATTGTCTGCAGCCATGTCATCAACAGCTTCTGAATTAAATGCTTTGGCATCTACTACTACCATTGATTTGTACAAAAGAAACAGGGCTGGAAAATCGGATAAACATTACGTACGTATTACTAAATGGTTTACTTTGGCCTGGGGTATATTGGCCATAATAATTGCTAATGTTGCGAATTTATTTGATAATTTAATTCAGCTGATTAATATTATAGGCTCTATTTTTTACGGGAATATATTGGGTATTTTCTTATTGGCATTTTTCTTGAAGTTTGTAAAAGGTAATGCCGTATTTATAGCAGCAATTATTACTCAATTAATCATTGTAGGAGTATGGTATATAGATATTTTGCCCTATTTATGGTTAAATTTGATTGGTTGTATGTTGGTGATCCTATTTGCTTTAATCATTCAAAGTATGCAAAAGGTTAAAATCGCATAGAGGCTTAGTTTTGTGGATCCGTTCCATTCATAGATTTGAGAATCTAAGTTTTTATCATGCCTATTTGCGCACTATTATGTACCCCGGCATACCGAATTATAATACTTCATTGGTTTGATTAGATTAAAATGAACGCAAAAAAATACCGCATGTAACATACGGTATTTTAAATTATATATAAAACTGAAATTTACTTTCCAATTTTCATTTCGAAATATTTATCTGACCATGCAAATTTCACGGATTTATCGGTAACCTTATAAGTTAAATTCTCTACATTCTCTTTTGTGTCTTTCGCTTTAACTTCAACACGCAAAGCATCTTCTGATTCTTTATAAGCGGAAGAGCCCCAAGCATCATTTTTGTTGCTAAAAATTGCAGTCCAAGACCCATCTTTTGTTGGAATGATAAAGAATCCATATTTTCCAGCTGCTAATTCTTTGCCATTTATCTTAACAGAACTATCAAATTTAACAGTGGTGTTTTTATTTGCTCCAGCACGCCAAACTTTATCATAAGGAACCAAATCCCCATAAATAGTCCTTTCTTTAACTCTTGGTGAGCTATAGGTAATTTCAACAGTTGTTGAGGCAACAGTTCCTTTGGCAGTAGCATCAGGGCTTGCTTGTCCACATGCAATGCTGCTTACCATTAAGGTTAAAAAAAATAGAATTTTAGTTTTCATAATCAAATTATTTATAGTTTATTTTTTATTCAAAATGGAATTATTTACTCCATTCGGCAATGGATTCTGTATTCATTTTAACATAATCATCGTTCCCGGCTGTAGTTGCCAATTCAAGGGATTTTTTTGCTGACTTAATAGCGCCTTTTTTGTCACCTAATGTGGCGTAGATCAATGATTGTTGTCTTAATTGCCAAAACGCCGGTTCCTTTCTCAATTCAATAGCTTTATCAACCCATTCCTTGGCTTTATTCATGTCTTTCCCCTCATTGAAATAATAGGATGATGCACTGAAATAATCATTACTCGATGGCCCGGCCATAGCCTGATCAATACTTTTCATTGAAATTTGATCAGTCGGAACATTTATTTTGACTTCTACATAAACGTTAGCCCACATAAAATAAATGGTTCCAGAGTTTGGATCAGCTAAATCTCCGAATCCAATTGAAAAAGATTCTATGCTAAAATCCATGTTATTTACTTTAGCAGAAGTTTTTAAGGCTACTTTTGATTCATCCAATTCAGCCGGAGCACCTCCTGCGTCATATTCGGTATAAAAAATGACATCCCAGGCATCAGTATTTGGAACAGTCAAAATTGCATAAGTTCCGGATTTAAGATCATTCCCATCAATAGAAACATCCGTGCTAAAAGTTATTTTGGTTCTCATATTGGCACCTGTTCTCCATATTTTACCATAGGGTACAAGATCTCCAAAAATAGTTCTTCCTTTAACCGCTGGCCGAGAATATTCAACGGTTGCTTCCGTCAATCCTATCATCTGACTAACTGTTGACCCCGGACTTGGAGCTGGAGTTTTAATTTGTGCTTGAATTGATAAGGTAGCAGCGACCATTAAAAAAGTAAAAATTTTAAATTTCATAAGATTTAGTTTTAGATTTAAGTGTTAAAGTTATAGTAAATTGGTTTAAATTTTAAGTGGAAAAATCATTTTAACATAAATTTATGAACTATATTTTCTTTTACGATATAAGTTAAAAAATAATCCAAATGAGCCAAGAATGATTAATGGCAATATTAAATTGAACGCCTGCCAGTAAGTTTTTTCCCGAAATGATTTTTCTTTATCTAAAAATTGAATTTGTAAATTTTTGGAGCGTAGTTTTAAAATTCCGGAATCATCCAACATATAATGAATTGTATTCAATAAAATCTCACTATTACCATAGGGTTGATTCGTCCACTTATCTATATTTAATGGTAGAGGTTCTCCTCTGAATATTTCGTTAGAAATAATATCTCCATCACTTATAACAACCAATTTATTGTCCTTTCCAATTTTTTTGTAGTTACCGATTTCAAAGGGCTTTGTTCTTGTAGAATAGGCTGATTTAAAATCCCCTTCTAATAAAACTCCAAAAATTTGATTTCCATTATTGAATTCTTCTTCTGTGGGTTCGATTTCAATTTCATTTAGGGAAATATTTACAGGAGTGCCCATCACTTTTGTAAAGGGAGAGCTCTGTAATAAAATTGTTTTTGAAATTCCGTTATTCAAAGTGTCCATACTACTAGGGAATTTCAACAAAACAGGATCCAAATTTGTAGTTATTTCATGTTTGTTATTGGAAATAATAATGGGATAATAATGCCATAAAAAATCCTGATATTGAATTTGATTCCCCACATTTCCTGAAGCAAGCCTAATTGTTGAACTATATAAATCTTGGGTCAGGTCATAATTAATTCTAACCCCATAATTGAACAAAAGATCGGTCAGATTTAAATCGCGATTAAAGGTCATGGAATTGCCATTTTGCATTAAACTATCCAATTCGGCATAAACATTGTCAATTAGCCACATTGATTTGCCTCCATTGATTATAAACTGATCTAGTACCAGTTTTTCTTTTTCAGAGAAGCGTACAGATGGTTTTGCTATGATTGACAAATCATATTCTAAGAGATTGTTCAATGTTTTTTGAGGATTTTTTTCAACTGAATCCAACGTGAATTCTGCCAATTTGTAATGTTCCCCCAATTCCTTTAAAAAGCTATATAAATTAATATCATCCAATTCCCCATTGCCTTTTAAAATGGCAATTTTTTTAATTTTTTCGGAGGAAATTTTCAAAAGAGCATTGGCAAATTCATATTCTAAATTTTCAATGGAATTTTGTAACTGTATTTCCTGGGTAGGAGCAAAGGAACTGCTCAATAAGGAAACGTTTTCCGTTTTATCTTTATAGTTAATTACGGCCCATGGGAATATGATGGTTTCAGAATTTTTACCATCTTCCTGAACAGTCAACCTACTGGGTTGAAGGCCTTTTTGAATCAATTCATCAGAATTGTTTTTAGGGTCTACAAATCTAAAAGCAACATGATTATTTAAAGAACTTAATTCTTCTAATAATTGATTTGTTTCCAGTTGAATTCTTTTGAATTCAGCTGGAAAATCTCCCTGCAAATAAATTTTCAGGGAAATGGGTTCATCAATATTTTTAATTATTCTGATGGTTTCTTCCGATAGGGTGTACCTTTTGTCCTTTGTTAAGTCAAACCGTTTGCTATAATTTTTTCCAAGAATATTGATTATAATCAGGCCAATAATTAAAAGCGAAGTTTTTATATACAAATTATTTTTATTCATTTTTGAATCCAACTTTTAGTCAATTTTTATTTTGGTTAGATAAAGAAAGAAATAAGTTATAGTAACAAAATAAATAATATCACTTGTATCAATTACACCTCTGCTTATACTTTCGAAATGAGTATGCATTCCGAAATTATCTATTTGAATTTTATATGTTGTATTCAATTCTGAAATGGCTTCAAAACCATAAAACATAAAAAATGATAAAGCCAACCCCAGAATAAATGCAATAATTTGATTGTTTGATAGTGTTGAAGTGAATAATCCCATTGCAGTAAAAGAGCTAGCCACAAATAACAAACCAACATAGGATCCAAGAATTGATCCAAAATCCAAATTCCCAATTGGATTTCCAAGTTGATGAACCGTATAAACATATGTAAGCGTAGGAACCAAGGCTAAAATGATCAAAAGAAATGAACCAAAATATTTGCCTAAAACAATTTGCCAATTGGTTATGGGCTTAGTCTTTAATATTTCTATAGTTCCCAATTTGATCTCATCAGAAAAACTTCTCATGGTCACTGCGGGTATTAAAAAAATAAAAAACCAAGGAGTAATATAAAAGAAACTGTTCAAGTCAGCGAAACCAGCATTTAAAATATTGTAATCACCTTTAAATACCCATAAAAATAGTCCATTGGCCAATAAAAAAACCAAGATCACCAAATAACCAATGGGAGATGCAAAAAATAAATTAAGTTCTTTTCTTAATATTGCAATCATATTTATTTTAAATAAAAAAGATTTTCGATGAATATTATTCCAAACTTACAATCTTATCTAAACTCCAGGCTTGTGGCTTGCCATTAAATAAAATTTTAGTTTTGGCCCATACATTTTTAAATAAATCAGAATTTCTATAATTTTCTAAATCGGCTTCACTTTGCCAAAAACTATAAGTGAAAAATATATTTTTATCTTTTTTATCTCTATATAATTCTATTTTTTCACAGCCCTTAAAACCTCTGATTTTAGATTTGTTCAGATGAAAATTGTTTAAAAACTCATCAATTTTTAGAGGTTGAAAACTCATTTTAACAATTCGAACAAACATATATAAAATATTCAGTTTTACTTAAATCTAATGGTAATATTATCACGATAATTTAATCCCAATAAACTAGATGCTCCTCCAACCGTAGTCAGATTACTTCTATAGATTGAAATTTCTAACAAATTTGCCGCATTAAAAAGGGCTAATTTTTTACCATCATCTTGTCTTTTGTCAATAGGAATAGAAAAATCAACAATTTCATTATATTTCCTATATATTTTTTTAAAGGAATAACTTCTTGCAATCACCTCAAATTCACGCCCTTTGCCTATATTGTTAAATACATTTTGTGAAATATTACTAATTACATTTCCAAAATTATCAATATAAATTACGCTTCCAACAATTTGATTTTGATCAACATTAACAAAGGGTTGAATTTCAAATAACTGTTTTATTTGATCCACCTTTTTGCCAATTACCTCTAATAAGCCACCTCGTGCAATATGGCAGGCTACTTTTACAAAAGCTTCAAGCGTTGAAAATTTATTGTCATTCTGGTTTTGTATCGTTATTTCAACAATTTTATCGGGCTTAATCTCATTGGTGATCATTGAAATGATACCATTATCACAACAAATAAAAAACTGTTGATCCAATTCAATGGCCACCGGCCTGTTTTCATTGCTAATTTCAGAATCAACACCAATAATGTGTATGGTGCCATTAGGGAAATTTTGATAAGAATTTTTGATTACATAAGCAGCTTCGGTAATACTAAACGGACTTATGTCATGTGAGATATCGACGATATGAACCTCATTCAATTCCTTATAAATAGCTCCTTTTACCGTACCTACAAAGTGATCTTTAGTGCCAAAATCAGTTGTTAAAGTAATTAAGGGCATATTTTTTAACGATGGTTTTTTATAAAAATTAACTCAAGTTATCAACTAATAATTAATGGAATAATTTCAGCAATTGATATATTAGTTCATACTTCTCTTCTGGAAGGTTTAGCTAGAGTCTTGCCGCAGGCTTTTTTACTAAGGAAACCTATCGTAAGTTTCGATATTGATGGAGCTTCTGAAGTGGTACTGAATAATGAAACCG
>JAUXGV010000258.1 GCA_030621915.1 Flavobacteriaceae bacterium | reverse complement strand
GATTTGGATAATGATGGCTACAAGGATGTTTTTATAACCAATGGGATTTTAAAAGAAATGGCTGACCAAGATTTTAGGAATAATATGAAAGATAATTTTGGTCAAAAAAAGAGACCGAGTTTTGAGGAAGTTACTAACATGTTGTCATCAACCAAATTAAGTAATTATATTTTTAAGAATAATACGGATTACACCTTTTCAAATGTTTCGAAAGATTGGGGTCTAGACATTGAATCTCAGTCAAATGGAGTTTCATATGGTGATTTAGATAATGATGGTGATTTGGATTTAATTATCAATAATATTAATGATGAAGCTTATATTTACAAGAATAATTCTAATAATAATTTTATTCAAATAAATTTGATTGGTGATGCTAGGAATAGATTTGCTATAGGCTCGAAGGTAACTATTTTAGTAAATGGTTCAAAACAATATCAAGAACTATATTTGAGTAGAGGATTTATATCTTCTGTACAGAATACTTTAAACTTTGGAGTTGGAAAAGAAAAAATGATTGATGAAATTATTGTTGAATGGCCCGATGAACAGATTACATCCGTAAAGAATGTAAGTGCAAATCAGATTATTTCTATTGATCAAAATAAATCGATAAAAAAAGCAAAGGCAGCAAAACGGAAAAGCAAAACATTGCTTGCCAAAATTGAACCTGTAGAAAGAGAAATTAACTTTAAGCACCAAGAAAATGATTTTGACAATTTTAAAAATCAAATTTTATTGCCCTATAGTCAATCCAATAATGGCCCTTTTATTGGGAAGTCGGATGTAAATGGAGATCAATTGGAAGATTTTTTTATTGGAGGAGCATCCGGACAAAGTGCAGAACTATATCTTCAAACAAAAATCGGAAAATTTACAAAACAGCTTTCTGATACTTGGATGAAAGATAAGAAATATGAAGATTTAGGTGTGTTATTTTTTGATGCAGACAATGACGGTGACCAGGATTTATATGTTGTAAGTGGCGGGAGTGAATTCACTGAGAATAGTAATATGTACCAGGATAGAATCTATTTCAATAATGGTAAAGGGCAATTTACAAAAGAAAAAAATGTATTACCAGAAATATCATCAAGTGGTCAATGTATAAAAGCTTCTGATATAGATAATGATGGAGATTTGGATTTGTTTATTGGGGGGAGAATAATACCAGATAAATATCCATTTGCTCCAGAATCTTATATTCTGGTGAATGAAAATGGAATATTCATTAATAAGACAAATATTATAGCTCCTAAATTGTCAAGTATTGGTATGGTTACTGATGCTTCTTTTTCTGATTATGATAATGATGGTGATGATGATTTAATAATTGTAGGTGAATGGATGCCTATTTCTGTTTTTGAGAATATTGATGGAAAATTCGTATCTAAAAATATTGATAATCTTCAAAATAGCGAAGGAATTTGGTTTAGCATTGCTGGGAACGATATTGACGATGATGGAGATATTGATTATTTTGTTGGTAATTTGGGTTTGAATTCAAAATTTAAGGCTAATTCTAAAAAGGAATTTCATATATTTTGTGATGATTTTGATGGTTCAGGAACGTTTGACATTGTGCTTTCAAACAAATATAATGGAACATTGGTTCCTGCCAGGGGTAAGGAATGTTCTACTCAGCAGATGCCGTTTATTGAAAATAAATTTCCAAGCTATCAATCTTTTGCTGAAGCGAGTCTAGTCGATATTTATGGGGAGGATAATTTGGAAAACGCCATTCATTATGAATCAAAGCTATTGCATAGTGTGTTTTTAGAAAATTTGGGCAATGGCGATTTTAAACTTAAAAAATTACCAAATTTAGTTCAAGTATCACCTATAATGGATTTTGAATTTGTCGATATTGACAACAATGGTTATGAAGAAGTTCTTGTCGTTGGAAATCATTATAACACAGAAGTTGAGACGGTTCGATATGATGCATCATTTGGAGCTGTTCTGTCATATAGTGAGGGTAATTTTACCGTTTTAAACTCGGTTGAAACAGGGTTTGTTAATAAGGGTGATGCCAAAAACATAGAGGTTTTAAATGTAAAAAACAGTAAATTGATTATTGTTACAAATAATAATGAAATGCCGGGCCTTTTTGAGGTAAAAAATTAATTGCTCCTTTTTGTTCATATAATAATTAAAATTTAGAATTTTCAACTTATTGTTATGCGAATTTTTTTGGAAATAGAGTTAAGATTATGGCTTGTTCTTATACTTTACCTTTTTCAGCCTCTTCCTAACAGGTTCCCACTTTAAAGAAAGGTAT
>JAUXGV010000137.1 GCA_030621915.1 Flavobacteriaceae bacterium | reverse complement strand
ACTTGTTCCATTAGAGAAAAGGCTGAACAAACAATTCGTAAACGCTTACAAAAATACAATCGGGTTAGAAGAATCAATCCAACTATGAAAATTGGGGTGATGGGATGTATGGCTGAACGGCTCAAAACCAAATTTTTAGAAGAAGAAAAAATGGTGGATTTAGTTGTGGGCCCTGATGCCTATCGAGATTTGCCTAATTTGGTTAAAGAAATAGAAGCCGGAAATAATGCCATCAATGTGATTCTATCCAAAGAAGAAACTTATGGCGATGTTTCTCCTATTAGATTAAATAGCAATGGCGTTTCAGCTTTTATATCCATAACTAGAGGCTGTGATAATATGTGTACTTTCTGTGTGGTTCCTTTTACACGTGGAAGGGAAAGAAGTCGTGATCCACAGAGTATTATCAAAGAAGCCCAGGATTTATGGAATAATGGCTATAAGGAAATCACTCTTTTAGGTCAGAATGTTGATTCTTATCTTTGGTTTGGGGGTGGATTAAAAAAAGATTTTTTAAAAGCTTCAGTAATTGCTCAAGCCACTGCCATTGATTTCTCCAAACTATTGGAATTGGTGGCCATAGCCTTACCCAAAATTAGAATAAGATTTGCCACTTCAAATCCTCAGGATATGAGTGTTGATGTATTGCATACCATGGCGAAATATGATAATATTTGCAAATACATCCATCTTCCTGTGCAATCGGGAAGTACTAAAATATTGCAAAAAATGAATCGCCAGCATACTCGAGAAGAGTATATGGAGCTTATAGACAATGTAAAAAAAATAATCCCTGATTGTGCAATATCTCAGGATATGATCACTGGGTTTTGCGGAGAGACGGAAGAAGATCATAAAGAAACATTATCGCTTATGGAATATGTAAAATATGATTTTGGTTTTATGTTTGCTTATTCAGAAAGACCTGGCACCCCTGCTGCAAAAAAAATGGAAGATGATATTCCTTTAGAAATTAAAAAAAGAAGGCTGACCGAAATTATCAATTTACAACAACAACATGGTTTATTTCGTATGCAGCAATTTGTTGGAAAATCGGTTGAAGTTTTAATTGAAGGTAATTCGAAAAAATCTGATGAGTATTGGATGGGAAGAAATTCACAAAATGCTGTTGTGGTTTTCAAAAAAGATGAAGAACAAATTGGAGATCTTGTGATCGTTCATATTGATGATTGTACCTCGGCAACTTTACTCGGAACAAAAATTTAAAATAAATTTAACCTGCCTGCCAGCAGGCAGGCTTTATACTAATAAATTTGGATTCATTACAAGCAATAAAACAACGTTTTGGAATTATTGGAAACAATAAACAATTAAACCTTGCTTTACAAAAAACAGTACGAGTAGCACCCACTGACATTTCGGTTTTGGTTACCGGTGAAAGCGGTGTTGGTAAGGAAGTGATTCCAAAAATTATTCACAATTTATCTCATCGTAAACATGCAAAATACATAGCGGTAAATTGTGGGGCAATTCCTGAAGGAACCATTGACAGTGAGTTATTTGGCCATGAAAAAGGATCATTTACAGGAGCCATTCAAAATCGTAGTGGTTATTTTGAGGTAGCTGATGGCGGAACAATTTTTCTGGATGAAGTAGGTGAATTACCACTTACTACTCAGGTTAGATTATTGCGTGTTTTAGAAAATGGTGAATTTTTAAAAGTTGGTTCGTCCAAAGTACTTAAAACGGATGTAAGGATCGTGGCTGCGACCAATTTGAATATGATAGAAGCTATTCATAAAGGTAAATTTAGAGAAGATTTATATTATAGATTAAGTACCGTAGAGATTCATATTCCGCCGCTAAGATCACGGCAAAATGATATTCATTTGTTATTCAGAAAATTTGCTTCTGATTTTGCTCAAAAATATAAAATGCCAACTATTCGCTTAAACGATGCAGCTGTCAATACTTTGGATGCATATGAATGGAAAGGTAATATCAGACAACTTCGAAATTTAACTGAACAAATTTCAGTAATTGAGCAAGAAAGAAATATTGATGATAAAACTCTTAAATCTTATTTACCTGACTATAGCAGTAACCTACCTGCCGTAGTTTCACAAAGCTCTTCTAATTCAGACTTTGCCAATGAAAGAGAAATCTTGTATAAAATATTATTCGATATGCGAAATGATATCACAGATTTAAAAAAATTGACTGAAGAATTAATAAAAGATCATGACAATCCCCAACAACAAAAAGACACAAAGGTACTCATCGATAAAATATATGGAAAAGACGAGCCTGATGACAGTAGTAGTACCTTGGAGATAATTTCTAAACCTCAAACAGATACTTACCAGAATAACTCTAATAATGATTCTTTTGATGATGCTGAAACAGTTGAGGAAACTATTTCCCTTCAGGAAAAAGAATTTGAAATGATTCAACAAGCCTTAGATCGGAATAAAGGGAAAAGAAAATTGGCCGCCAAAGAATTGGGTATTTCAGAACGAACCCTTTACAGAAAAATTAAACAATACGATTTATAAATGAACTGGTTTCACTTATAAAGCTTTGTATCTTTACAATTAATTCCGTTATTTTGCATTGATGAAGAAAATAAATTATTTAATAGTAATTCTCCTTATTATAGGCAATCAAAGTTGCGGCGTCTATTCTTTTACAGGGGGTAGCACAGGGGATGCCAAAACAATTCAAATTGATTTTTTTCCGAATAATGCGGCTTTGGTCGAACCATCATTAAGCCAAAATTTTACAAATGCATTGCGGGATTTGTTTTTAAGGCAAACCAATTTAGATCAGACCAATGCTGGAGGAGATCTTCATTTTGAAGGAGAAGTTACACAATATAGAGTTGTTCCTATTGCGGCAACCGCGAATCAAACAGCCGCTGAAAGTAGGTTGACCATTAGTGTTAGAGTTCGGTTCTATAATAGGTTAAATGAAGAAGATGATTTTGACAAAACCTTTTCCTTTTACAGTGATTTTGGCTCTCATTTACAATTAACAGGCGGAGTATTAGATGCAGCTTATGATGAAATATTCGAAAGAATTACACAAGATATATTTAATGCAGCATTAGCAAAATGGTAATATAAAGTAAAAATTAGAAGCCTGCCGGCAGGCAGGTTAGAAATATTATAAATGAATATTATTGAATTTACAACTATCTTAAACCACCCTAAAGAAATTTCTGTGAATCAAACCAGGGATTTAGAAATTATTTTAGAAGAGTTTCCATTTTTTCAAGCTGCACAATTTCTATATTTAAGAGGCTTAAAAAATCAAAATAGTTATAAATACAATAATTATTTAAAAAAAACAGCCGCGTATACCACAGATAGATCTGTATTATTTGATTTGATAAGTTCAAATGAGTTCAAATTCCATATTACTGACGATGATGTGTCTGAATTTTTTGAAGTTGAAAATTTGGAAGTTGTTGAAAATATATCTGTTGAATTTACGGAAACCGATACTGAAAATATTGAGACCGATAAGCTTTCAATAGGTCTACCCTTGCAATTTAACTATTCGGATAATCATTCTTTTAATGAATGGCTTGAAATTTCATCAATTGAACCCATTATAAGAGAGAAAGAAACTGAGAGTGATACCCTAGATGAAAAAGGGGAGATTTCAGATAATATAAAAAGTAATTCAGACTTGATTGAAAAATTTATTGCTTCAAATCCAAAAATAAAACCGGTGAAATCATTTGAACCTAGTCCTATTGTTTTTGACAGTACGATCGAAAATGAAAGTCTAATGACAGAAACTCTGGCACATGTTTATTTAGAGCAGAAAAAGTATCAAAAAGCCATTACTGCTTTTACAGTTTTAAGTTTGAAATATCCGGAAAAAAGTAGTTTCTTTGCAAACCAAATTAAAGCAATAGAAAAATTACAAGAAAAATAACATAAATTATGTCATACTTTTTATTTTTAATATTAATTATCATAGTATCATTATTGCTTATTTTAGTGGTTATGGTACAGAACCCTAAGGGTGGAGGGTTATCATCATCATTTGGCGGATCGGGAGCTCAAAATTTAGGAGGCGTTCAAAGCACAACAAACTTTTTAGATAAGAGTACCTGGGCATTGGCCATAGCATTATTCGCTTTGATCTTATTATCAAATTTTTCTATTCCTAGAGAGGGTAGTACTGATTTAAGATCTGCTACTGATGGAATAGTAAATGAGAGAGATGTTTTAGACACTCCTCCTCCTACTCTAAATACAGATCAGGTAATTGATAGTTCTAAATAAGGAATTATTAAATTTTATTAAATATATAAAATGCCACGGTTGAATGACACGTTGGCATTTTTTTTTTGAATTTGTCATATATTTCAAAATGGCAATATTATTGTATAATTAAAATCGAATAAAATAACTTAAAAACTTACATAATGAGTAAAATTAGTATTAAACCCCTTTCAGATAGAGTTGTTGTTGAACCATTAGAGGCAGAAACTAAAACAGCATCTGGATTGTATATCCCTGATTCAGCCAAAGAAAAACCACAACAAGGTAAAGTTGTAGCAGTTGGTAAAGGAACAAAAGATGAACCTACTACTGTAAAAGTGGGTAACGTAGTTTTATACGGAAAATATTCTGGAACCGAATTAAAATTAGATGGTAACGATTATCTAATCATGAGAGAAAGCGATATTTTTGCGATTCTTTAATTCAATCAATTAACAAACTAAAAAAAATAAAATGGCAAAAGATATAATTTTTGATATAGAGTCACGTGATGGATTAAAACGTGGTGTTGATGCTTTGGCAAATGCGGTAAAAGTAACATTAGGTCCTAAAGGAAGAAATGTTGTTATTGGAAAAGCCTTCGGCGGACCACAAATAACTAAAGATGGTGTAACCGTAGCGAGAGAAATAGAACTGGAAAATGCCTTGGAAAATATGGGTGCTCAGATGGTTAAAGAAGTTGCATCTAAAACCAATGATTTGGCTGGTGACGGAACAACAACTGCCACTGTTTTAGCTCAGGCAATTGTAAAAGAAGGATTAAAAAATGTTGCAGCCGGAGCAAATCCATTGGATTTAAAACATGGAATTGACAAAGCTGTTGAAACTGTTGTAAGTGACTTGCAAAAACAATCACAAGTAGTTGGAAGCAACTTAGATAAAATAAAACAAGTTGCATCTATATCAGCTAATAATGACAATTCAATTGGTGATTTGATTTCTCAAGCTTTTGAGAGAGTTGGAAAAGAAGGTGTAATTACTGTTGAGGAAGCTAAAGGTACAGAAACTTACGTTGATATAGTTGAAGGTATGCAATTTGACAGAGGTTATTTATCTCCATATTTTGTAACTGACAGTGAGAAAATGATTGCTGATTTGGAAACTCCATATATTTTATTGTATGATAAAAAAATATCTACAATGAAAGACTTATTACCTGTTTTAGAACCGGTTGCACAAACAGGAAAGCCTCTATTAATTATTGCTGAGGATATTGATGGTGAAGCATTGGCAACTTTGGTTGTAAATAAATTAAGAGGGTCTTTAAAAGTTGCCGCGGTAAAAGCTCCAGGCTTTGGAGATCGAAGAAAAGCAATGTTGGAAGATCTTGCAATTCTAACCGGTGGAACTGTGATTGCAGAAGAAAGAGGATTTACGCTGGAAAACACCACCATTGAAATGTTGGGTACTGCAGAAAGAGTTACCTTAGACAAAGACAACACTACAGTTGTTAATGGTGCAGGTAAAGCAAAAGATATCAAAGGAAGAGTGAATCAAATCAAATCTCAGATTGAAACCACTACTTCTGATTATGATAAAGAAAAACTACAAGAGCGATTGGCCAAACTAGCAGGTGGTGTAGCCGTATTATATATTGGTGCTGCTAGTGAAGTTGAAATGAAAGAGAAAAAAGATAGAGTTGATGACGCTTTACACGCAACCAGAGCCGCCGTTGAAGAAGGTATCGTTGCGGGTGGTGGTGTAGCTTTTGTTAGAACAATAAGTGGATTATCTAAAGTTTCTACTGACAATCAAGATGAGGCAACTGGTGTTAAAATTATAGCAAGAGCTATTGAAGAACCATTGCGTCAAATTGTTGAGAATGCCGGTAGTGAAGGATCTGTTGTTGTTTCTAAAGTATTAGAAGGCAAAAAAGATTTTGGTTTCAATGCAAAAACAGATGAATATGTAAACATGTTCAAAGCAGGAATTATTGATCCTACAAAAGTAACTAGAATTGCATTGGAAAATGCCGCTTCTGTTGCAGGTATGATCTTAACTACAGAATGTGCTTTGGTTGACATCAAAGAAGATGCTCCAGCTCCAGCAATGCCTCCTATGGGTGGCGGAATGCCAGGAATGATGTAAAATTATTCAATTTTATAAATACAAAAAACCTCAGTTTACTCTGGGGTTTTTTTTATTTTAACACTTTGCGTAGAATCGTTGTTTTTAACCACAAGAATGTATTTTTTTCCCAAAACATCGATAAGACCCATATCCTTTATGTCGCCAGAAGTAAATAGACCGCTGTCGTAGCTTTTGACAGGCTTGAAGCCTCCATTTCCATTTCCTTTCAAAAAAAGACCATAACCTGCATCATTTCTCGGTGTTTCCACCTCAGAACCATATAAATTACCCGCTATGACCACATCTAATTTGGCATCCCCGTCAAAATCATCAACCAAAATTTGATTTATACTTGAAACCTGTGCATCTACTGGAAGTTTATGAACAATAAACTTTCCTTCTTTATTTTCTAAATACACACTCGCAAAAGATTTTACTTGATAATGAATCGAATTCTTCAAATCTTTTTCTGTATATATATCTATTAAAGTCGCTTCAGAAAAAGATTCATAATTTTTAAATTTAGTTTTTATAGCAGGTATTTGTTGTGAAGAACATTCTCTACCCCTTACAGGGTATTGTTTTCCTTCATTATAATAACTTAGGACAATATCATCTTTTTTGTCTTTGTCAAAATCATATACAAATAGATCAAACGTCTCATCAGCGGTTGCCTTGTATTTGTAGTTTAAACCATTGTTACCAACTATATAGTCCATATCACCATCATTATCAAAATCACCTTCTTTTATGCTCCACCACCATCCAGTAGAATCTATAGTTAATCCTAGTTCTTCCGATACTTCTTTAAATCCGTTTTTAGTATTCTGAAATACCCGAATTGGCATCCATTCTCCAACAACAATTATGTCTAACCAATCATCATTATTAAAGTCTGTTATTACGGCACTTGTCGCCATTCCAAGGTTTATGAACTCTTTTGCCATTACGGTTGTTGCATCAATAAATTTTACATTACCAGATTCGCTTGCATTTATTAAAATGTATGAACTCGCTGGGGATGGATATTTTCCGGGTACTTGACGCCCCAAAACTACGAGATCCAATTTACCATCTTTATTTAAATCATCACTATAAATTCTCGAACCACTTGTTATCATACTCGGTAAGGCATTTTCTTTTGCTTTAATAAAGTTTCCTTTACCATCATTGAGATATATTCTATCCTGCAATCTTTTTGAATTTGGATTAAATTCATAACCTCCACTTACAACATATAAGTCATTATCTCCATCCTGATCGGCATCAAAAATAATTGCTCCAACATCTTCACTCTTTAAATCTTCTTCAAATATTTTAATTTCTTGTTTTATAAAACCATTTTTAGTTTGAAAAAATAGACTACCTGTATAATTAGAAGAACCACCAATAAAATAATCATCTAAACCATCATTGTTTAAATCTCCAACTGCCAAGGCAGGTCCAAATTCAGACATTTTATGTGGCAATAAGACTTGTGTTATAAAATCATCACTGTAATTTTCTTGATGTTTATGTCTTGGGAATAATTCAGATTTATCTGTAGTAAATAATAGTTGTTTATCTAGATTTGTTTTTTCTTTTACTTCTCTTGCATCGACGTATTTTAATTCTAGCTTTTGATTTACTTTTATATCTTTTATAATTTCAATTTTCCCATCAGCCCATACAACTTTAACTTCATCAATATTTTTTGATTGATTCAATCCAAAATGTAGTTCTGGCGCTACTGAAGATTGAAATCCACGTGTTAGTGTGAGCTCCTGCATTTGGGTTAGACTATCAACCTTTACATAAATTCTAGTTCCTAAACCAAATTTATTCCCATTTCTTCCTGAAAATTCAAATGTGATATAATTATTCTTAGTAGAACTAGTATTCTCAAAAACAGAAGCATAATCATCTATATTATTTGTTATTATTTCTAAATCACCATCATTATCCAAATCTGCATATACAACTCCATTACTAAACCCTTCATACTGTATACCCCAATCGTCATTTACATGTTCAAAATCTAGATTCCCTTTATTTCTAAACATAAAATTATCCATCTTTTGCGAAGGAATTGACATCGTAACTTGCAA
>JAUXGV010000067.1 GCA_030621915.1 Flavobacteriaceae bacterium | reverse complement strand
TTAATGCTTTTGATTGATTTTAGAAACAGATTGATTGTTTTTGCCAATTGGAGTTGGAGTTTTTTTAATTATGACAGAGGAATCCGGTTAATCGTAAGAGAAGTAAAAATGCCTAAATTTAAACCTGAGAAATAGGTTGCCAGTAATTATCTGGTTTCTATTCTGAATTCAATTGAGGCCAATAAGTAATCATTAATGAAGTTTGTGTGCTAGACAACAATGATAGTCAAGTCCCTACCAAACAAAAACTTAAGATTTGTATAAAAGAAAAACACCTTTAAAAGATGATTGTTCTATAGAAAAGTCTCTTGGGGCCATAAGTGGCAAATGGAAACCTGCGATTTTATCTTCCTTACTTAAAGGCAATATCAGATTAAAGGAAATTCAAAAGGGTCTACCCGAAGCTTCCAAACGTTCATTAACGATTCAACTGAAAGAAATGATTGATGATGGACTTAATTTAAAAAAAGAATATAATCAATTTCCTAAAAAAACAGTATTCTCTATCAGTAATATTGGCCTTCAACTAGAACCAGTTTTTAACGAACTTTCTAAATTTGGAGACAAATTGTAGGGTATAAATCACCCCTTATTTTTAAATCGGATAAAACTAAATACTTTTGTCAGGAATTTAAAAATTGAAATCATGGCTAAAAAAGGAATCATTATATTAGGCAGTTCGAGAAGCAATGGTAATACCCATAAAATTGCATCATTTATACAGGAAAATACCAGATATGATCTGGTTGATTTAAAATCATTGAATATAGGACATTATGACTATGATTATAACAATCAGAGTGATGATTTCATGCCTCTAATGAAAAATATTGTTGACAATTATGATATCATCGTTTTTGCTACACCTGTTTATTGGTATACCATGAGCGGTATTATGAAGATTTTCTTTGATAGAATATCAGATTGCCTAAGAATTGAAAAGGAAATTGGAAGAAAACTAAGGGGTATGGATATGGCAATGATAAGCTGCAGTTCGAATTCACAAGAATATGATGGTTTTAACTTACCATTTATTCGAAGTGCCAATTATTTAGGTATGAATTATTTGGGAGATATCCATACTTTTATCGAAGATGATATTATTCCAGAAATATTAGAATCAGATATTATTGCATTCATTGATAAGAATCTAAACTCAAATAAATAACTTTTTTTGAGATTCTGAATTAATCACATTATATTGAAAAAATTTAATTATATTTAAAAATCAACTAACAATAATTTCAAACTATGAAAAATCTTACCTTATTATTACTATGCTTCTTTATACTCTCAACAACTGCCCAAACAAAATCAATTAAAAATTCTCCCAAACTGAAAGATGGATCAGCAGCTTCTGTGGGTATGTCAGATGAAAGACTAGCGCTCATTGATGCCATGTGTGAAGAAGCTATAACTAAATCTGAAATTCCTGGAGTGGTGGCTTTGGTTGCCAGAAACGGTATGATTGTTTATCACAAAGCCTTTGGAATGGCTGACAATAAATCTAAAAGAGATTTAAAAACTGATGATATTTTCAGAATCGCATCTCAAACAAAAGCTATAACCTCAACTGCTGTAATGATGCTTTGGGAAGAAGGAAAATTTCAAATGGATGATCCCATTTCAAAATATATTCCTGAATTTGCAAATGCTCAGGTTCTGGATTCATTAATTGAGAAGGATTCAACTTATACAACGATACCGTCAAATAAAGAAATTACCATTCGACATTTAATCACCCATACTTCAGGAATAGGTTACGGTTTTATTGATGGGGATGAACGGTTTAAAAAAATCTATCAGAAAGCAGGTATTATTGATGCGTTTACAACAGAACCTATCCTTATAAAAGACAATATTAAAAAATTAGCCAAATTACCTCTTCACCACAATCCGGGTGAAAAATTTACTTATAGTGAAGGCCTTGATGTTTTGGGATATTTTATAGAAATTATTTCGGGAATGCCTTTTGATGAATTCTTAAGAACCCGAATATTTGATCCTTTAGACATGGATGATACCTGGTTTTATCTGCCAAAGTCAAAACATAAAAGATTGGTTTCTGTCCAAACCAAAAAAGATGGAAAATGGATTAAATATCCTGAGACAGCAAGAAATAATCCTGATTATCCAATCGAAGGTTCGCAAACATTCTTTTCAGGCGGTGCTGGCCTTTCAAGTACTTCAAAGGACTATGCAACATTTCTTCAAATGTATTTAAATAATGGAGAATTGAATGGTGTAAGAATACTCAGCCGAACGACAGTTCAATTTATGATGGCCAATCAAATTGGAGATATTTGGGGAGATTCAGGCTCCTATCATGGTTTGGCATTTGCCGTTCTTGACCAAAAAGGACAGGATAAGGGAGGTAAAGGAAGTACCGGTACTTTTACATGGGGTGGATATTTCAATACCCAGTATTTTGCAGATCCTAAAGAGAAAATCATTGGCATTTTAATGAAACAAACGCAGGAAATAGATGCCGATAATACCGGTTGGAAGTTTCAACAATTGGTCGGACAAGCAGTAGATGATTAGAAATTCAGGTTTAAGGTATTAGAATACTATTCTCTCACCTTTCCCTGCAAAAAATTGACTTTAGAATTTATTGGATTACCCGAAGCCCTGCGCATGGAAACTATTTGACCACAATGCCAAATAGCATCTGCTATTGGGCCATTGAGCTGATTCCAAAAGGGGTACTCACTTTTCCCACGTTTAGAAACAAAATTGACTTGAAATTCTTCTAAGCTTTCTGCTTTTTGCAAAATTTGACTTGACTTATACAAATTATCGAGTGTTTCTTTTCGCTTTTGCTCATAAGTCAATTTGGCTTGTTCAATTGTAAAATCCGTGGAAATTTTAAGTGTAGAATTCACAATCACTCTAGTCAAACCCAAAATATGGTCTATGGTTTGCTCAGAAGTTCTACCATCCTCACTAATTTTATAAGTCAAATCCTCAGGTCTTAAATCTTCTGTTGCCCAACGATATCGAAAACCAAGTCCGTCTATCATTCTGGCTACTACAGTTCCAACCGTATATTCACTATAATATTCAGGAACTTCATAATAAGGTAAATTATTTTTATTCTCTTGGGCCATCATTGTAATGCTAAATAATAATATAAGTTTAAATAATGAGTTGATTTTAATTTCCATTTCTTCTATCTTCTCTTTTTAGTTCTCTTTCAAGCTTTCTTATTCTCTTTTTTTCCTCTTTTCTAGCTTTTATTTCTTCATCAGTAAAATTCAAATTAACAATTTGTCCATCATAATAAAGTGAATCCTTATCAATAGCATTGATATCAATATTCTCTTCTTCTGCTTTTATCTGAGCATATTTATCTATTTCATCTTGTGATATCCATCCACCACCTAATGACTTGTATAATTTGACATAAGCATTCAATAATTCTTGGAAGTTGTTAGAATAAGTCAATTCTGCATCAAACTCTTGACCTTGATTTTCAGTAACTTCCAAATAACTTGTAACTCCTTGATAATAACGTTCATTAGATAATTTACTTGCATTGGTTGCGGCATCCAGGCGTAAAAGTCTTGCTTCTAATTCATCCTTTAATGTTTCAATTTCAATCAAAGAATTACTTACTTCTTGCATAGAAGTTAGCACCGTATATTCATAATTTAGTAATGATTGTTTGGCAATTTCTCTTGCAATATCCACCCTTCTTGCATTTTTACCAAATTCAAATAATGCTCCAGTAATTCCCGCAGCTGCGCCCCAACCCAATCCATTATCTAATAAGGAAGACAGTTCATTACTCCCCACGCCTAATATTCCTGTTAAACTAATCGAGGGAAAGCGCATTGCTGTTGCAACTCCAATATTTGCATTTTGCGCTATATAATATTGCTCTGCCTGTAAAACATCGGGTCTTCTTAATAATATTTCAGAAGGAATTCCCGTAGGAATAGAATCTGGTAAGTCATATGATTTAAAATCAGTGTAAGTTTTTATTGCGTCAGGATTCTCACCTAATAAAACACTTAAATTATTCTCTGTAAAAGCAATAAGTCTTGTAAATTGAGGAACCGCAACTTGTGCAATTGCTTTTTGAATTTGTGCCTGATTTACATCAATAATATGTGTATATCCTTCATCGAATCTAGCCTGAATTATTTCCAACTGCTCATCTCTATTTTCCAAAGTATTTTTTGAAATTTCCAATCGAGTTCGGTAATCAAGTAATAGAAAATAGTTTAAGGCCACCTCACTTATCAACCCAATTTCAACCGCTCTTTTCCCATAGAAAGATCCTAATAATTCCGCTTTTGCCCCTTCGGATGCTCTTCTATACTTACCCCAAAAATCCAACTCCCAACTTACATTTCCAGAAACTGTAATACTATTGGATTCATTTGGAAGATTCATACCGCCAATCATATTGGTTCTTCCGGCACTCGCATTATAACCAACTTTTGGGCCTTTATCCGCATTGGTAAAGCCAACATTTGCTCTAGCTTGTTCTACTCTACTAGCCGCTATTAATAGATTCTTATTGCTCAGTAACGCCTTAAAAACCAAAGTATCCAATATTGGGTCATCAAAAATTTCCCACCATTTTAGATTAATAATGCTGTCGCTATCTTTAGATGCGAATCTGAATGCATCTGACTCATTTTGCTCTGGCTTGTGATAATTTGGTCCAACAGCACAAGATTGGGCTAAAACAATACTTATAAATACGACCAAAACTATGTATATATTTTTTCTCATTATTTGTCGTTTACTAATTTGTTTTGAGCCAGTAGTTCTTGATCTCTTTTTTTCTCATACCCCATTATTTTCCCTATAAACACAAAAAGCATAGGGTACATAAATACGCCTAAAAATGTGGCCAATGACATCCCTCCTAATAAGGCCATTCCCATTACCTTTCTAGCTTCTGCACCCGACCCTGATGCAACAACCAATGGAAAAACTCCTAGAATAAAAGAAAATGCAGTCATTAATATAGGCCTAAACCTTGATCTTGATGCCGCCATGGCTGCATCAAATAAACTCATTCCTTTTTTAAATTCATCATTGGCAAATTCTACGATTAGAATTGCATTTTTTGCAGCCATTCCGATAAGCATTACAAAAGAGACTTGTGCAAAAATATTGTTCTCAAAGGCTGGACTAAAAAGTCTTGAAACCCACAAAGCAAATAGAGCTCCAAAAATGGCAAATGGAGTACCCAATAAAATACTAAAAGGAAGTGACCAACTTTCATATTGCGCGGACAATATTAAGAACACAAATAAAAGAGAGAAAGACAAAATCATCATCAACGAACCAGAGGCTTTTTCTTCTTGGAACGACATGGCATTCCATGAATAACTCATGTCATTGGGGAGTACTTCTGCAGCAACTTCTTTTAAAGCAATTCTTGCTTGATCTGATGTAAATCCTGCAGCTGGACCTCCTGTTACCTCCACCGAACGGTATAAGTTAAATCGCTGCGTATAATCAGGTCCTGAAATAGGTCTAATTGTTGCCACTGTTGATAATGGAACCATATTACCGTCGTCATTTCTGATAAAAAAATTACTTATTTGCGATTCATCAACACGATATTCAGGTTCTGCCTGAATATATGTTTTATACAATCGTCCAAAACGTGTAAAATCATTTACATACGAGCCTCCCATAAATGCCCCAATAGTTGTATATAAATCATTTAATTTAATTCCTAGCTTTAATGCTTTTTCTGTATCAATATCCATATATCTTTGAGGTACCGTAGCTTGAAAAGTTGAAAAAGCCTTACCAATATGTGGATGTTCATTCGCTGCTTTTAAAAACTTCATTGTATTTTCTGCCAAATATTCTGGATCATGACCCCCCTTATCTTGAAGCATTATACTAAATCCAGAACCATTTCCAAGACCAGGTATCGCAGGAGGTCCAAAAGCAAATACACTTGCTCCTTGAATTGAACTAGCTAATATTCCGTTTGCTCTATTTACAAGTTCCATAGCAGTATAATCTCTTTCTGCCCAATCTTTTAAAGACACAAATAACATTCCTGAATTTGATGTCATTGCTCCGGACAACATGCTATAACCAGTTGCAGTTGTCACATATTCTACTTCTTCAAATTCCATCAAAATCTCTTCAATTTGCTTTGTTACAACATCTGAACG
Source organism: Flavobacteriaceae bacterium (assembly GCA_030621915.1). Taxonomy (GTDB): domain Bacteria; phylum Bacteroidota; class Bacteroidia; order Flavobacteriales; family Flavobacteriaceae; genus Lutimonas. Next base: position 8,028 of record JAUXGV010000067.1, on the reverse strand, counting down.
CTGAATTGAGGCAGCATTAGGCAATTGTGCATTTACAAAGAAATAACCCATATCTTCTTCTGGAATAAAACCGCCAGGAACCAAGCTTCCAAATATACCTGCTCCTAAAGTCATTATTACAATAAAAACCATCCCTCTTTTTACTTTCCGCCCGATAATACTTGTCATGCTCATATAGGAATCTGTAGTTTTATCCATTCCCTTATTGAACTTTCCAAAAAACCATCCCAGAGGTCCACCATAAGGTTTTGGCTCTTTTAGTAGTAAGGAACAAAGCGCAGGACTCAATGTCAACGCATTAACAGAAGATACTAATACAGATACTACAATGGTAATTGCAAATTGCTGATACAACAAACCTGTTATTCCAGCCATTCCTGCTACAGGAATAAATACAGCGACTAAAACAAGTGTTGTGGCAATTACAGGAGCTGTTACTTTAGCCATCGCATCAAGCGTAGCTTCTTTAGCATTCATTCCTTTTGCAATATTCACTTGTACAGCTTCCACAACTACAATGGCATCGTCAACTACAATCCCAATTGCCAGAACTAAACCTAACAAGGATAGAACATTAATGGTAAATCCAAGCATTGGAAAAAACATAAATGCCCCTACTAAGGAAACTGGAATTGCAAGCGTCGGAATTAATGTTGCTCTCCAATCTTGAATAAATATGAATACCACTAGAATAACCAGTATTAAGGCAATAACTAGGGTTACTATGATATCTTTTATCCCGGCAGTAATTGGTGCGGTGGAATCGAGAGAAACTTCATATTTTATACTCTCCGGAAAATTTTGAGCCAATAAATCCATCTCGGCTATCACTTGTTCAGCAAGTTCTACCGCATTGGATCCGGGTGCTTGATAAAGTGCAATAATTCCAGCCGTTTCGCCATTCAATCTAGGAATCATATTATAGGTTTCTACACCTAAATTAATGGTTGCAACATCACCCAATTTAATTTGTGAACCATCACTTTGTGTTCTAACTACAATATCCCTAAAAGCCTCTGGAGAGTTAAAACGATCTGGTAACCTCACTGTATAGGTAAATTCAGTACCTGGTGGAGCAGGTTCTGCTCCAAATTTTCCTCCTGGAACAATTAGGTTTTGTTCATTAATAGCATTAATAATCTCAGGAACAGTCAATCCTAAATGAGATAAACGATCTGGTTTTACCCAAATTCGCATAGAATAATCTGAGGCTCCCATGACATCTACTCTCCCTATACCCTTTATTCTAGCAAGTTGATCTTTGATATTTATCAATCCGTAATTACCTAAGAAATCTTGATCGTATCTTCCATCAGAAGTTAAGGATACTAGCATTAAAATATTTGGTAAAGATTTTTCAGTTGTTACGCCAAATTGGGTCACGGAAGCAGGTAACTTAGCCGAAGCTGCCGATACCCTATTTTGAGTCAAAACCGTATTCATATCTGGATCTGTACCAACATCAAACGATACCTGAATTACCATTGTACCGTCATTTGCGTTGGTAGACTTCATATAAATCATGTTGTCAACACCATTAATTTGTTGTTCTAAAGGTGTTGCCACTGATTCTTCAACACTTATGGCATTTGCTCCGGTATAACTAGCCCTGACTTCTACTATTGGTGGAGTAAGGTTTGGATATTGCTCTATAGGTAACTGTATTAACGAAACAGTTCCAACAATTACAATTACAATAGCAATAACCATAGCCACAATAGGCCTATGGACAAAAAAGTTTCCTTTATTTTCAGACATATTTACTTATTAAAGGTTTGTTTTACTTTTAAATTCTGCAATTTCAGGAATAACTTCCATCCCAGTTCTTACCTTTTGTAAGCCTTCCAATATCACCTTATCACCTTTATTCAATCCTTCGTTTATAATCCACATATCTCCAATTTTCTCACCAATTTCAACTTGTGTAGTTTGTACTTTGTTTTCAGAATCAACTACCATTACAGAATATTGTCCTTGCAGTTCAGTCACAGATTTTTGCGGGACAAGCAAAGCGTTTGCTTCATCCTTGATTTTTATTTTAACACGTGCAAATTGCCCAGGTCTTAATAATTTATTAGGGTTAGGAAAAGATGCTTGCAATAATATTGCCCCTGTTGACGGGTCTATATTTCTATCTATAAAATCAATTTTTCCCATATGTTTATATGTGACTCCATCAGACAAAATCAGACCTATTGTTTCCTCCTTATCAATTCTTTGATTGTCTTCATTATACTTATCTCCATGTTCTCTTGCCAAACGCAAATATTCATTTTCTGAAAGGAAAAATTGCACTCTAATATTTTTAATTTCAGAAATGGTATTTAAAATAACAGGGTTTGGGTCTCTACCAACAAATTCTCCTTCTCTTGCTAAAGTCTTTCCAATTAAACCATCCATAGGTGCATATATTTTAGCATATCCCAAATTAATCTGAGCAAGTTTTAGATTCGCTTTTGAAGCATCTAAAGCCGAGATTGAGGCATCTCTTTCTGCTTGAGCCATATCCAATTCTCGTTTACTTACGGCGTCAATTTCAGCTAAGGGCTTAATTCTTAGCAAATCACTTTCTTTTTGTATCAATAAAGTTTCTGATTGTGAAACCGCACTTTGCTGCGCAACGACCTCTTGCATATAAGGATCTTGGTCTACAACATATAACAATTGCCCTTTTTTGACTCGGCCTCCCTCATCAAAATGAATTTCTTCCAAAAAACCTTCTACCCTTGCTCTAATTGGAATATCTCTTTCTCCATAAATTTGGCCAACAAATTCTTGAAAAATAGGAATCGATTCAGGCTTCATCACAATAACTTTGATGGGTTGGGGAGCGATGATATTTTTACTCTTATCCTCTTGACAGGAGAAGAAAACAATTCCTAATAAAAATGTTAGGAGGTAAGTATTTTTCATTTTTTTTAGTTTTAGTGGAGGATAAAAATAAAAAAAACTGAGCATTCCTACTCAGTTTTTCTTCAATAATGTTGTTAACTCCTAGTAATAGGTATATCTACGAACACCTGATATATATCTAGCCAATCGCATAACTTGATGGCTATAGCCATATTCATTGTCGTACCAAATATAAACAATGGCATTTTTTCCATCTTCTGAAACTATTGTTGCCGCACTGTCGTAAATTGATGGTTCAGAAGACCCCACGATGTCTGATGATACCAATTCATTGTTTAAAGAATATCTAATTTGTTCAACCAATTCACCTTCCAAAGCATATTTCTTGATCAATGCATTTAAATTTTCCTTTGAAGTTGGGTTTGACAACATCAAATTCAAAACTACAAGAGAACCATTAGGCACAGGAACACGAATGGCATTTGATGTTAATTTCCCCGCCAATTCAGGAATAGCCTTTGAAACAGCTTGACCAGCACCTGTTTCTGTAATTACCATATTCAAAGCTGCTGCTCTACCTCTACGATATTTTTTATGCATGTTATCTACCAAATTCTGGTCATTCGTATAAGCATGAATAGTTTCTAAATGCCCATGTTCAATGCCCAAATTATCGTTAATAACTTTCAAAATAGGTGTTATTGCATTTGTGGTACACGATGCAGCAGAGAAAATATCGGTTTCAATAGGATCATGTTTTTTCTGATTTATTCCATAAACAATATTTGGCACATCTTTTCCTGGAGCAGTTAATAGCACTTTATTTACACCTTTCGCTATTAAATGTCTACCCAGGGCCTCTTCGGATCTAAACGCACCACTATTATCAATTACCAAGGCCTCATCGATCCCATAAGATGTATAATCCAGGTCTTCAGGATTTTTGGCCGACAACAATAATACTCTTATTTCATTAATAACCAGGCACCTATTTTTAAAGTCAGCCCTTACCGATCCTGAAAAATTACCATGCACCGAATCATTACGTAACATGGCTGCCCGTTTTTCTAAAACTTCTTCGGTTATTTCACCTCTCACCACTATGGCCCGAAGTCTCATTTGCTTGCCTTTTCCAGTTTTGGACATTAACTCTCTAGCCAATAATCTTCCAATCCTTCCAAATCCATAAAGAATCACATCCTTGGGGTGAAATCCATTGGTTTTTTTTGCATCACTCAATTTTTCTGCTACAAATTCTCCAATATCTTTTTTCCCTGTCAAATGATAAACATAATTGAGTTTTCCCAAATCTATTTTTGAGGGGGGTAAATCTAAATCCTTAATTTTCCTAGCTATTTCAACAGTATCAAAAATGGAAATAGGTTTTTGAACAAACTCTTTGGCATATTCCATCAAACTTAAAATTTCACTCACATTTCGATCAAGAAGTTGATTTCTAAACAAAATCAATTCAACGGTTTTGTCATACCACAGATCACTAATGATTTTGATTAATTCAACGGTTGCTCTTCGACGATCTACTTGAAACGAAAGATCTTTTTCAAAGGATTCAATAGAATTCATAATATTAATTTTTTGATGTTCATTATTAATACGGTAAAATAAAGATTTTATTTTACCAATATCATAAAAAAAGTCGTTCATTTTGAACGACTTTTAAACATTTAATAATAAATATAATTATTCTTTTCTCAACCTAACATATCCTATTTTACCTTGCTGGGTCAGCATTTGCAAAACTATATATTCTTTATTTTGGTGTTTTTTCAACAAATTTTCCACTTCATTCACCGTTGAAACTTTTTCATCTTCAACCTCTAAAATAATATCTCCATTTTCAATACCATATGTATCGTATAAATTTTCATTATTTAAACCTACGATCTTTACACCATAACTAACGTCAAATTTATTCGCATCTCTTTTTGGAATAGGAATCAATTCACCAATCATATAGTTTGAAAAATCCGTTTTACCAAATTCTAACTTACCAAATTGGTTTTTCAATTTAACAGGAATAACTCTTTCAATATCACCTCTTAATACAGTAACTTTGATTTCATCACCAGGACGTTTAGACCCTAAAAAACCTTGTAAATCTGAAAATTTTTTAATTTTTACATTATCAACATTTACAATTACATCATTTTGTTTTAATCCGGCTTCTTTTGCAGCACCCTGATCAATAATATTCGTTATGATAACACCTTCCGAACTCGAAACACCAAAATCATTGGCAATTTTTCCATCCAATTCCTGGTAGTAAATTCCAAGATAAGCTCTTTGTACATTGCCAAATTCCAATAAATCTTCAATCACTTTTTTGGCAATATTGGATGGCACCGCAAATGAATAACCAATATAAGAGCCTGTTTGTGACGATATGGCAGTGTTAATACCTATCAACTCTCCTCTAACATTTACCAAAGCTCCACCACTATTCCCGGGATTCACTGCTGCGTCCGTTTGAATAAAAGATTCTATTTTATTGTTATTATTGGATATGTTAATATCCCTTGCTTTAGCACTTACTATACCAGCAGTAACAGTAGAAGTTAAATTAAATGGGTTACCCACTGCCAGAACCCATTCACCAACTTTCAAATTATCTGAATCACCAATGGTTAAATAGGGCATATCTTTAACGTCAATTTTCAATAAAGCAATATCGGTACTTTCATCTGCGCCAATAATTTCTGCATTATAGGAAGTTTTATTATTCAAGGTTACTTCCAATTTTCTTGAACCCTTAATAACATGATTATTTGTTATTATATAACCATCAGAAGAAATAATTACACCGGAACCGGTTCCAACAACCATGTTTCTTTCATTATCAGCAGATTGTCCATAGAAAAATTTTAGCAATGGATTATTATTTGATGGAGCTACAGAAACGTTTTTTACATGAACTACGGCATTAACAGATTGTTTTGCTATAGAAGTAAAATCGGCTGATTCAACCGGCACTACTGCTGTAGGCTTATAATCTGTAGGGATAATCAACGGCATCTCTTGCTGAGCGATACTTATTTTATCATTAGAATTTTCAAAAAATAATTTATAGGCACCCAAAGTCAGTGCACCCCCTAAAGCTGAAACTAAAATTAAACTTAAAAACTTTTTCATTTATATAATTTTATTAATTTTTAATATTCAAGACTATTTATTTAGTCCTTTTATAAATGGTTCAATTGATTTCTTCCATTAAATGTTACTAAACCAATTAATATTCAATACTGTCCTACCAAAATTAAGCCATTAACATGAATTATAAGTCACTTTAACTATACTTTAACAGCGGAACTATTATATGAATAATGTCTACATTTGCAATATGAAACTAGTTTTTTATAAATATCAAGGCACGGGAAATGATTTTGTCATTATAGATAACAGAGAAAATATTTTTCCAAAAGAAAATATTCAATGGATCAAAAGGCTTTGCGACAGGAAATTTGGAATTGGGGCAGATGGTTTGATGCTTTTGGAAAATTCTCTTATAACCGATTTTGAAATGATTTATTTTAATTCGGATGGAAATTTAGGATCCATGTGTGGAAATGGAGGAAGATGTATTGTAGCTTTTGCTAAATTTTTGGGCTTATTTGATACAGAAACAAAATTTGAGGCTATAGGTAAGGTATATTATGCAACCATCAAGAATCATTTGGTCAGTTTAATCATGAATGACATAAGTGACATTGAGATACACGAAAATCATTTATTTTTAAATACCGGATCTCCGCATCATGTTACATATGTAGAGAATATAAATACACTTGATGTTAAAGAATTAGGTGAAAAAATTCGTTACGGAAGCCCCTATTTCGATGAAGGAACGAATGTCAATTTTGCAGAACAAATCAATGACAACACTTTTAAAGTTCGAACCTACGAACGAGGGGTGGAAAATGAAACATTAAGTTGTGGCACCGGGGTTGCAGCTGTTGCTATTGCAAGTCATTATTCTAAAAAATCTTCAAATAATCAAATTATTTTACAAACACTTGGTGGAAATTTAGAAGTCAGCTTTGATACTGATAATAATGTATATAGTAGTATCGTTTTAAAAGGGCCTGCAACTTTTGTATATAAGGGAACTATTGAATCATAGCTTAATATTATCTACAACAATCATTAAATAATATTTCGCAATATCCTATCAGAATAAAAAACTGGCAATTTATTTTTAAGAATAAAAACTAACATTTAAAAAATGTATAATTTAAAAAACCAAATCATATCATTAAGAGCCTTAGAACCTGAAGATTTAGATTTTTTATATGATACGGAAAATAATGATAATTTTTGGGAAGTAAGCAACACCCAAGTACCATTTTCTAAACATATTTTAAAACAATATCTGGATAACTCCCATCAGGATATATATGAAGCCAAACAATTGCGATTGGTTATTGTTGACTCCAAAAAAAGTGAAAATGTTGGTTTTATTGATTTATTTGATTTTAATCCACAACATCAGAGAGCAGGTATTGGAATTTTGATTTTAAATAAATTTCAGAATAAAGGCTATGCTTCTGAAGCTCTTAAGGTATTTGTCAAATACGCGTTCTCTCAATTAAATTTGCATCAAATCTATGCGAATATTCCTGTTGACAACAAAAAAAGCATTCAACTTTTTGAAAATTTAAACTTTAAAAATATTGGCATCAGAAAAGATTGGTTACAAACTAACGATTCATTTAAAGATGTACATTTTTATCAGATCATAAATTCAAAATAAAATATGAAAAAGAAAATTGCTCTAATATCGATTTCAATATTGCTGATTGGTGGACTCATAGTCTTCAAATTCTACAATAAAATCTATAAAAAAAATGTCAATCAAACAGCATTCATATATATCCCAACCAATGCCAATTTTGAATTAGTTCAGCAACTTATAATTCCTTATTTAAATAATTTGAATAGTTTTATTTGGGTTGCCGAAAAGAAAAATTATCAAAATAAGGTTCGTTCGGGAAAATTCAAGATTACCAAGGGAATGAACAATAATGAATTGGTTGATCATTTACGAGGTGGAAAGACCGAAACCGTAAAATTGACTTTCAACAATCAGGATACTTTTAAAAAACTTTCAGGTAGGATATCTTTACAAATTGAAGCAGATTCTGTTTCAATTTTAAAAAC
>JAUXGV010000055.1 GCA_030621915.1 Flavobacteriaceae bacterium | reverse complement strand
GAGCCGTGAGAAACAAAGAAGTCTAATTTTGAAAAATCTTGCTCTGCAAAATCTTTGGCTAATAGTTCAGGATTAACATATCCGCTTAAAGCGATAACATGATCTACTTTATCAGGATGATTTAATGCAAAGGCAGTACTTAAAATTGTGCCTTGGCTGAATCCTAATAAAAAAATTTTGTTCTTGTTAATTTCATACCTATCAATAATCTCCTCAAGAAAAATATTGATTTTGTTTAATGCATTTTTGGCCTCAGGAATATCCGAAAATTTGCTAGCATCGGTACTGTCATAATGAATGGTGTACCAGGCATAACTCCCATAACTCATATTCAATGGAGCTCTTACACTAATAATTAACATATCGTCGGGTAATTCGTTGGCAAATGAGAATAGATCCTGTTCATTACTGCCATAACCATGTAATAATACTAATAGGGGGGGATTTTTAATATCTATTTTAGGCTGTCTGACAAGATATTCTAAAGAAAGGTCATTCATAGATCAGCCAATATTTTTAAACCATTCCTGGAATTGATCTCCCAATAAAGGGACTTTTTTTTCTTCACCCTGAATAGCACCAATAAGGCCAATTACTAAAAGAACAAGTGCACCAATATATAAAATATCATTTAACCAGCCTATCCCACCATACCGATCCATAAGGTTTATGATAAATATTAACAAATAAATACCTATAGACTGTCGTATATGAAATGAAGTAAAATAATTTCTTTCTTTTTGATTCATTATAAAAGCAATAATAGTACCTAAAATGGTTATATAGCTTATTATAGCGGCGGTTTTACCTTCTTTATTTGATAAGTTTTCCATGATGAGATGATTTATTAGCTGATTAAATTTAAAAATATTTTTCTAAGAAATTCCTCAAATATCTTTCTAGAGGATTATGCCAATACCAATTGATTATTTGCTATAATTCCATATGAAATTCCATTGAGTTCTTTTCCTAGAAACGCTGAATTCTTAGATTTAGACAAAATTTTATCTTCACTAAATATGTACTTAAATTCAGGATTGAACAATGTTAATTCGGCTTTCTGGCCTTTTGCAATCTTATTCTGATTCAATCCAAATCTTTTTCTTGGATTTTCTGTTAAGCAATTAATGGTTTGATCCAAATCCAAAACAAGATTGATAGACCCAAATAAACTTTCCATTCCAATAGAGCCAAAGAGACTATTTTCTAATTCTAATTTTTTGTTTTCTATGTCTATGGGGTTATGGTCGCTTGTAATTATATCAATAACACCCTCCTTTATTCCCTTGACAATGGCTTTGAGGTCACTCTCTGAACGTAGCGGAGGTGTTACTTTGAAATTGCTGTCAAACCCATTTAATTCTTTATCTGACAATAATATATGATGTGCAGCAACGCTGCAAGTTACATCTAAACCTTTTTTCTTTGCCTCTTTAATTAGTTTTACCGATTTAGATGTAGTTATCGTTGGAATATGTAATTTACCCCCTGTATATTCCAACAAAAACAAATCTCTCGATATTTGTAATTCTTCCGACAAATTGGGTATTGATTTCAAGCCTAATCGAGTTGTATTTTCACTTTCATTCACAAAACCTTTAGTAATAATACTATTATCTTGTGGAAAACTCAGAACCAATCCATCAAAATTTTGGGCATAGAGAAGTGCTACTTTCATCAAATTTGCATTGGCTACGGGTTTGTTATAATCTCCAAATGCTATGGCTCCAGAATTTTTCATATCAAACATTTCCGACAATTCTTTTCCCTCGGCTCTTTGTGTTAAATTGGCAATAGGAAAAAGTTTTACAGCTGAATTCATGCTTTTCTGAATCAAAAATTCAACGGCAGATTTGTTGTCGATTACCGGATTTGTATTTGGATTTAATCCGATACAAGTAAATCCACTTTTGGCAGCGACCTTTAATCCATTTTCAATATTTTCCCTTTCCTCAAATCCAGGTTCTCCCAGAGATACACTTGAATCAAACCAGCCATTTGATACATGCAAGTTTTCTAAGACAATTTCTTTACATCTTGAAGGCCGGGTAATTTTATTAGCGATTTTAACAATAATCCCATTTTCAATTAAAATATCTTTAACCTGATTGTGAAAACTGGAATTTTTATCAATAATTTTTGCAGATTTTAAAAGTACATTCACTAGCAGTAGTTTTAGATTTTAAGTCAATGATTATGGGTTAAATTTCATAAATTTTTGCAACAAGATTTCTATTCCCAGAAATATCAAGGCAAAAATAACAAATAATTGCCATAAATTATGCTTTTTATATTGGTCATTTATTGTTGTAATTGAATCATCAATTGATGAAAAATAAACGGTGTTATTGTATTTCTTTATAGCTTGTTCTACATTAAAATAGACCATGTCACTTTCTTCCCTATTATAATTGAAGGCTAGATATTTTTCTGTTGAGGCATTGCTAATTTGATAAACTCCATCAATTAACGGGTTGTTTTCAATTTCAATTTTTACTTTATTTAAAGATTTTGTTTGTAAAGGAATAAAATCAGAGTTTTTATTTGATATGTGCCAGACTTCATCCGAATTATTATGAGTTTTCAACACAATTTCATTTTTATTCCCAATGGTATAGTATAATGTTTTTTTCATCTCATTTTGTATTCCAAAATTGTAAAAAACAGGAACAACTAGCGGAGAGGAAATAAAATTAGAGTTATCTAATGATAATGGCGATGCTACCCAATAAAAATTATGGTTATTTATTTTAATTTCAGAAATAAAATCATTTTGATCATTAAATTGAAGCAATGATGATGCGCTATTAAAGGATGATGGATACGACATATTTACAATTGGGTATTGAAAATTGCCCTCTGCTTTATGAAAAACATCTTTAAAAAAAGGGTGTTCATAATTGATAGTGGTAATAATTTTTTTCAGTTTATGGGCATTGAATATCTTGCCGACACCTAATGCTGATAATAATAGGTTATATGATTCAACATCTGTGTTTCCAGATGGAATTAATACTAAATTCCCATTTTTGTTCAGGTATTCTTTTAGCAATTGAATTAATGTTTTTGGAAAAGATTCTAATTCGTTTAAAATAACTAAGTTTTGATTTGATAGAAGGCTATAATCTAGATTATTCAAACGGGTCGTTGTAAAATTAAATTCATCATCGGGATATATTTTTGATACAAATCCATGATAGTCACCAATTGAAAGAACGTTACTTTTTTCTAAGGGATTAATGTTAAAATAAAAATTGTTATCAAACATTAGTAAATTATCATTAAAGCTCAATTTACCATGAAGTAAATCTGAATTTGGAAATGAAAATTCAATTTCTTTTTGCTCATTTTTTTTCAATGAAATAGTGGTCTTTCCATAAAGATCTTCATTTAGGTTAAGGGAAACACTCAAATTTTCAATATCAGATTCCTGACTTATAACACGTGATGTAATCTGGATGGTTTCATTATTTTGTTGACTGATCCAAAGGCTATCAATTATAACATTTTCAGCTTTAGCAGGTAATGTTTGGATAAAGAAATAATTTATTAAACTGTCTAATTTAACAGATTGAAAATCAGAATTAATATTTTGAAAATCAGAGATTAAAATGGCATTGGATTGTGTATTTTGATCTTTTGATCTCAAATTTTTAATTTGCAATAACACAGCTTTAAAATCTATTTTTATTGGATGATATTCAATTTTTAAGAGTTCATTTTTTAGGTTTTCAACTTGTAGATTTTTGTAAACTTCATTATTAGTAATCAACGAAATTGATTTTTCACTATTACGTAAAGATTCAATTAAATCATGCTTGGACTTTTGCAATAATTCACCTTGTTTTCCCTTGGCCTGCATACTTAGAGAATTATCTAAATATATAAGGGTCTCCGATTTAATTGGGCCGTCATTTTTACTCGAGAAAGGCTGTGCAAAAGCCACAATTAAACAGGTGAAAAGAAGCAATCGGCTTATTAAAATGAGAATTTTTTTTAGTTTTGAACTTTTACGTGTTTGTTGTTCAATTTGTTTTAAAAGTTTGACATTGGTGAATAAAACTTTTTCAAATCTTTGAAGCTGAAATAAATGGATAAGGATTGGAATAATTAATAAAAAAAGTAGGTATAAAATTTCCGGGTTGTTGAATTGCATCATTCCAAATAATGATTTGTCAAAAGTAACAAAATTATTTACAATTGAATAATAAAACACATGATTGAAAAAATATATTGACTAAAAATAAAATCTATTTATTATGAGTCCAATAATCAATAACCAAAACATCTTCCAAAACTGGGCCTACAATTTCAACAAATGCCTTATGATCAGGGTGTGGTAAATATGTTTCTCTGTCTGTTTCACTATTAAATGTGAGAATAAAACTATGTGTAAAGCCTTTATTCAAATTTTCAGGACTATTATTAATTCCCCATTCAAAATCCTTTATTTCAGAAATTTTATTGGGTAATTCAGAAAAGGCATCAATGACTTTATTTATGGCTCCTACCGATGCACTGTCTTTAAATTTGAATAAAACAACATGCCTTAAAAGTTTTTTGTGTGCCTTAGAATCAATAGTTGTTGTTCCCTCTACAGAAACTTTTTTATCCTCAGAAGTTGGTTTATCACAATTTAAAAAAAAGAGAACCAGAATAATTAAATTACCAATAATTAACGGTTTATTAAATTTTATTTTTTTCATTTGATTTGGATTAATATTTTTGTTAAATATAGTATATGTGAGGGCGATATTAAAAAATAAATATATTTTTCAAGAAATTAAGGATAAAAAAGCCATTTTCAAATTAATTCAACAGGTATCTTTGGATACAAATTGGGGCCAGGAAAATACAAAAATTAAGGGTTCAGGATTGGGTAAATCAGTATTTGATTTGAAGGAAAATATGCTGATTAGTCATTCTTATGAATTGCCCATGGAGTTGACTGTAATTGTCAATGAACAATTGACAACTAAAATTAAAATGACAATGAATTCTGAACAAACCACATCCATCGAATAATTCTAGAATTGGCATTATTTAACGCTAAAAATTAATTTACATACTGTGAAATTCAATCAAATCTGCTTCATAATATTGCTCCCCCAGTTTGGTTAACAAGTTGTTAATGATATTTCTATCTCCTTCTACGGCCAAAGCAGAATAACCAACTTTGTTTAGTTTACCTAACCTGAAATCAATAATATTAATATTTTTCGAAGCCAGAGCGGATAATAAGATCAAAAGAACTCCTGGAGCATTATTATGTTTGGTTACAATTACTTTTTCACTCAATGCCAATTTCAATTCCACCCCATCTATTTCTAATAAATAAACCCCTTTTCTATAATAATTGGGCAATATGGCATTTTCCTTATAGGTTAGATTTTTAAATAAACCAGCATCTGTACCATTGATAAAATCAATAGCGTTTTTCACATTACCGTTGTCACTTTTAAGGGATAAAAAAGCAAGGGCAGTCCCATCATCATTTGATTTTAATCTTGCAGTTTCAACGTTGATTCCTTCAGACGCTAGTGTATTAAACAAAGAAGAAATAACTCCCGGCTTATCCAAATGCTCTGAAAACAAACCATTAACCCTAGTATTTGAAACTTGGGGAGTTTCATTGGTTACGGTAACAGATTTGTCAGATTTTCTTATTCTAATAGCATTATAATCTCCCATTCCTGTTGCATTTTTGTATATATCAACAAACTCAGAAAAGGATCCTCCAAATGAAAAATCAGGAATAATTCTTCTTTCCTTAATATTCAATCGTTGATTTAACAATTCAATCCCCTTATTCAAAACTGTATATTTGACCTTTAACTCATGCTCATCAAAAACCGTTCTTTTTTCAGGAATTAATTTTGAATAACTAACATAATTCTCATAGCCAGCTTCATTGATATATTCTAAGCTTTCTTTAAAATTTAATCCGTAATACCTCACATGATGCGTATCTGTTCCAACACATACTGGAATTTGAAGCTCATTGGCTCTTCTCAATATATTTTGAGTGGGATATACACCAACACCTTTAAATTTACCCGCCATGTTTACATCTAATGACAGATTTCTATCCGCAATAATCTCTAAAAGTGTTCTAAATTTATTTGCTAAAGGGTGCGAACTAGATTCAAAATTAATTAACGATTCAGGCATTTCGACATTTAATTTTGGTAAATCGATATGCCCGATTATTTGAATCATATTACCAAAGCATTCAATCATTTGAATTATTTCATTAAAATAACCATCCCAGTATGCCTCTAAACTCCCTCGAATTTTTAATAATTCTAAGGCCTCCTCCTTTGAGCCATCATAAGGCAATCCTTCTGGTGAAAAATGAACTGAACCAATTACATAATCTGCATCTTCAGCCTGAAATATTTTTGATCTACTCCATTGAAGTCCCAAATCATCACCCATCCATTCCAGTTCAACACCATACTTAATATTGATTTGACCCGCATATTTTTCTCTAAGATTGGCAATTCGCTTTGGATAATTCAAATAGGATTGATTTCCTCTTATAAATTTGACATTTGTATTTCTTTCAGCCTTATATCTAAAATTGGTTAAACGTGGTGAATGAATAACAAAAGTAATGCTTGGGTGATTCGCTTCAATAGCTTTGTCTATGATATCTTCCAATCTGTCAATACCATGCTTTACATAATCTTGCTCAGTTCCAGCATGTATCCCGTGAGTCTCCCAAATAAATTCGTTGAATTTCTTCATCAATAACAAGTTAAGTTTTCAGTATTTTTCAAGTGCAAACTTAATAATTGGATTAGTAATTGTGTATATAAAAAAACATTTATTATAAGAATATTTGAACATTTTGTTAATATTGTAAAGAAATATATGAATCTCTTGTTTTTTTATTCTATTTTAACAATTCAGTTAAAAATTCATTGGGACTTCGATAAATAATATTTCAGAATTTTCTTGAGCTCTTATATTAAATTCAGCAGTTCCTGAAATGCCTAAAGCATCTCTTTTTTCTAATATATTATCTGAAACAGAAGCCTTTCCCGAAATAAGCATGGTATAAACTCCATGGTTTTTCGATTTTAAATGATATGTAAAATCTCTGTTTTCATTAATATCTATTCGGGATATTTTAGCATCCTGGTGTATTTTTAAACTTTTATCGTCAGAATCCAGATAGGAAGAAACCAAAGTTTGCAATTTATTTTTTCTAAGGCTCGGATCAAACTTCATTTGATCATAACTGGGTTGCACATTTTGATTAGAAGGCATTATCCAAATTTGGAACAAATTGATATAGTTATTTGCAGAATTATTTCTTTCGGAATGTACCAAGCCAGATCCAGCCGTCATTACTTGAACCTCATCGGTCTCAATAGGAAACCAAGTTTCACTCATTGAATCCTTATGTTTAAGAGATCCCTCAAGAGGAATGGTAATGATTTCCATATTATTGTGCGGGTGACTTCCAAATCCCATGCCCCCTTGAATTATATCATCGTTCAGCACTCTTAAGGCACCAAAATTTGTTTTGCCAGGGTTATAATAATCCCCAAAACTAAAGGAATAATTTGCCTGAAGCCAATCGTAATTGGCATAGCCTCTTTGATTTGCCTTATGTTCTAAAATTTTCATAATCGTTGTTTTAGGTTACCTAATTTTATCTAATAGTCTGTTAAGAATTATCACCTCCTCTTCTGTTAACTTGTCCATTACCTTTTCAAAACCGGTCATATCTATTTCTTCCAATAATTTAATTCCTTCCTCATTAATTTTGATATAAACCACTCTTCGGTCATTTTCACAGCGCACACGTTCTATAAAACCTTTTTCACACAATTTATCCATTAATCGGGTCGAGTTGGGTGATTTTTCAATCATTCGTTCTTTTACCGTATTTACAGTAATCGGGGTACTAGCTCCTTTTAAAATCCTTAAGATATTGTATTGTTGAATTGATATATTATAGGGTTTAACAACCTTATTCCCCAGACTATCTAACCAGTGTGCTGTGTATTTTAGGTTGATCAGCGCTTTTACACGTTCATTTGGAAATTTAGATTTGATATCTTTGGCAATATCTCCCATCACATAATTATTTTCTTAAATTTATCCACAAGCTTTAATAAATCTGATTTTAAATCTGGATTTACAATTTCCCCTTCTTTGAAATTTTCGAAAAATGACGGAAAGGTCATGGAGCCAACAATATTTGCGCCCATATATGGAAATCTGGTCAAGGCAATATCTAATACACTTTGCCCACCTCGCGATCCGGGAGAGCTACTTAGCAAGAGCATAGGCTTATCCCTCCATACCTTACCTTCAATTCTGGACAACCAATCAAAAGTATTTTTAAAAGCTGCTGAATAAGCACCATTGTGTTCTGCCAAGGAAATTATAAAAGCATCTGCTTGTTCAAAAATTTGGTTTAAATCATGTGTTGAGGATGTGAAACCATTTTCATTTTCAATATCAATTGAATAGAGTGGCATGGTGTAATCATTTAAATCTATGTTGATTAACTTAAAATTGCCCATCAAAGATCCAGCATATTCTGCCAATTTCTTGTTGATAGAATTTTTGCTAGTGCTCCCACCGAGTGTAATAATTTTTTTCATAAGATCAATTAGTTATTAAATATCTTTTTGTTAAAAATGTACGAAGTAATTAATAATATAAGTGCAATGATACCACCAATCTGGTCACCGTCATGGATATTGATATGAGCGCTAGTGGCTAAAATAAAATTGAAAAATAATCCAGCATAAGCCCATTCTTTTAAGAGCGTTAATTTCTGAGATAAAATTACAAGTACAGCACTTATTTTGGCAACTGCTAAAGGGTAAATGATGTAGGTAGGATATCCTAATGCCATAAAAGTTTGACTTACTTCTTCGTTATTAAAGACATACATACCCGCAGACATTAACAATAGTGCTGACAGTAATCCTGTTGCGATCCAATAGATAATTTTGTTTGTTTTCATATTATATTTTTAAATTTAGAAGGCAAAGGTATGAATAATTATTTAATATACCATGGTAAATAACAACAGGGTAAATAAATAATTGTGATTCACTTGCATTTTGTATTTTAGCACAAGAAATCAGACTATATGGACATTACCTTTAATAAAAATGAGGATCACAATAAACAATTATTAAGTCAATTGAATAAAATGCTTCACCAGGTGTCATTTGGCGGAGGCAAAGAACGATTGGCCAAGCATGAGAAAAAAGGTAAAATGACAGCCAGAGATCGGGTGGATTTTTTATTCGATTCACCTCATAATACATTGGAAATTGGTGCATTGGCTGGTGATCAAATGTATAAAGATCACGGGGGTTGCCCTTCAGGAGGTGTTATCGTAAAAATTGGCGATGTATCGGGCAAGCAATGCATAGTTGTCGCTAATGATGCAACAGTTAAGGCAGGTGCTTGGTTTCCAATTACTGCAAAGAAAAATTTAAGGGCTCAGGAAATTGCCATAGAAAATAATTTACCTATCATTTATTTGGTTGATAGCGCAGGAGTTTATTTGCCTATGCAGGATGAAATTTTTCCAGACAAGGAACATTTTGGTAGAATATTTCGAAATAATGCTGTAATGAGTAGCAAAGGAATAACTCAAATTGCCGCAGTGATGGGTAGTTGTGTAGCGGGAGGAGCTTATTTACCAATTATGAGTGACGAATCAATAATTGTCGATAAAACCGGTAGTATTTTTTTAGCCGGTAGCTATTTGGTCAAAGCGGCCATTGGAGAAAATATTGACAACGAAACCTTGGGAGGAGCAACAACACATACGGAAATATCCGGTGTATGTGATTATAAAGCAAAAAATGATCAAGATGCTTTGGATTCGATTAAAAATATTGTAGGTAAAATTGGGGCTTTTGAAAAAGCCGGATTTAACAGAATCCCATCTATTGAACCCAAAGACAATCCGGACGACATTTATGGAATTTTGCCCGAGTCACGGAGCGAACAATATGATATGAAGGAAATTATCAAGCGCCTGGTGGATAATTCAAAAATGGAAGAATATAAAGCTAATTATGGTAAAACTTTGATTTGTGCCTATGCACGCATTGAAGGTTGGGCCGTAGGCATTGTAGCCAATCAGCGAAAACTAGTAAAAAACGGGAAGGGAGAAATGCAATTTGGCGGCGTTATTTATTCTGATTCAGCAGATAAGGCTACTAGATTTATAGCCAATTGTAATCAAAAAAAGATTCCCTTGGTTTTTTTACAGGATGTAACGGGGTTTATGGTTGGAAGTAAATCTGAGCATGGAGGAATTATAAAGGATGGTGCAAAAATGGTCAATGCAGTGAGTAATTCAGTGGTTCCAAAATTTACCATTATCATTGGAAACTCATATGGTGCTGGTAATTATGCCATGTGCGGAAAAGCTTATGATCCACGATTCATTTTTGCATGGCCCTCTGCCGAATTAGCGGTTATGGGGGGTAAACAGGCAGCTCAGGTATTATTGCAAATTGAAACTGCATCCTTAAAAAAACAAGGGCAAAGGATTTCCAAGGAAAAAGAAAAAGAAATCTTAGAATCTATCACCAACAGGTATGCGAAACAAACTTCGCCTTACTATGCTGCCGCAAGGTTATGGACAGATGGTATTATAAATCCACTAGAGACTCGTAAAATTATTTCCATGGGTATTGAAGTAGCCAATCATGCACCTATTGAAAAACAATTTAATATGGGGGTGATACAGGTTTAAATGAAACACTCAATTATAGATCACCACGTCACTCATGCTTCGTTCCTGAAGACGGTTTCAATTCATATGTCTTTGCGAACGGAATGTAATGTAGTGTGGCAATCTAAGTTTAAATGAAACATTCAATTATAGATCACCACGTCACTCTTTATTTCCAACTTTAATCCATTTCATATCCTTGGCATCATTCGGTGCAAAAAACGGTACATTCTAGAAATAAAAAAACGAAATTATCTAAAAAAAACAGGTTATTACGTTTATATTTATCAATCTTCATAGTTTGATAAATTCAGTTTTATTTAGGATTAATAGCAATTTTTTTGAAGAAGCAAATCCAATAACTTGAAGAAAATAATTATTGTTCTATCCAGCCCTCTGGTTCAATTCCTGTTCTAAATCTACTTTCTATACAATCTGCGGTAAGAACTACACAAAGAGATCCTTCAAGACAAACAAACTTGGGTATTTCAGTTCGTATGAAAGATCTTTCTATAATTGGCTCTTCAATTATGTGGTTACGATCTATAAACAAAGAAATAGCTGATCCAGATGTTGTTGTAAACCTTCCAAGAACATATTCATCATCATCATCTGGATTAAAAAGATTCCCTATTAAAATAGATGCTGGAGGAGCATTAAGACTACTATTATTCTCCAATAAATCTTTTAAAACTTTATAATACTTATAGGCAGATTGAGATACTGAAAATTGTTGAACTTCAACAACAATATCCTCTTTAGTATCTAAAGGGACTTCAGCAATAGTCAAACCTTTTGTTTTTGTACCGTTTGAAAATTTATCGCTAAAAATTTTGATACGATTATTATATCTAATTGTCCAACAACTAGTATTACATATATAAGAGAAATTAAAGTCGTTAACTCCCCCTGGTTCTACTTTTAGTCCAAGAGGATTCTCTACACATTCACCATTTCTAAAAACATCAGTACCAATACACTGATGACAAACACGTAATTTTTCATAAGAACGATAGTCCCAATAATAAAAATTATCTTCTCCAACTGGGTCGTCAATATCAGCTACAATTGAATGTCCTGGTATAAACCTTTCAAGCGAGTTATTATAGTAAAGTTCACGATTATAAGAAACACTTGCATTGTTAATAGGAATAGGTTTTAATACTGTTTCTGAAGTAGACTCATAATGTTTTCCATTCGGTAATATAGCTTTCATTTGCCAAGAATCTCCTATTTGTGTAACAAAATCAACAGGTGGTACATAGACACCATCAATTAAAGTCAAATTTACTATATCTTCCGTGTTACTATTTATAAACCAAACTGTTGCATCATTTATAGGTGTATTTATATTACCAGATGTTGATAAACTCACATAAGAAGCTCCAGGAATACTTGAAGCGATACCATCTATAATAACTAAGTTTTCTATAATGTCAAACTCTGGAGTTACAGGATTAATACATGTAATATTTTGAAACATTAAAGTGCCACAAAAAATAATGTTAACCCAAGAATTCATTCTTGGATATAATTTTTGTAAATTTTTATTCCGTTTCATAAATGTAAATATTTAATCAATACTTTAATAAGTTAAACTATTTAAAAACAAAATTATAGGTTAAAGAAACTATAGGAGCACTTACCACAGAAAGTTCAGAAGCACTCAACGGACTTTTCCTAGAAAGGATATTGCCATCACGTTGACCATAAAATACATTTATAGGATTGTTTCTACCATAAACATTATAAATAGTAAAGACCCAATCACTCTCCCAACGCTTTCTTTCCTTATTTTTACCATTTTTAATTTTCCAAGAGAAATCTAGTCTATGGTAGGTTTTCATACGGCCATTATTATGTTCGATAAATATAGGAACATTAATATCGTCTAAAATAAGGATGGCATTTGGAACAGTATAAGGTCTCCCTGACTGCCCGGTAAAATTTAAACTAATAATACTATTTTTATTGCCTTCAAAATTTATGGTGGCATTTAGTACATGAGGCCTATCAAAACTAGAAGGGTACCATTCATTATTATTTATTCTATCTGTTAATTTTTCATTTTGTGATTTTAGCAAACTTCTGGACCAAGTATAATTAAACCAGCCATTGATTCTCCCTTTAGGCTTTTTTAAACTAAATTCTAGCCCATAAGCCTTTCCTTTTACTTGAGTCACATCTCTTTCTAAAAACTCTTCAAGAAAGAAATCTGCACCAGGTTTATAGGCGAGATTATTTTTTGAATCCCTATAATACCCTTCAAAACCCAATTGAATGTTACCATTATATAAATCTTTATAAATACCAAACCCATAGGAATCACTGACTTGTGGTTTTATATTAGCATCTGCAGTTTTCCAACGAGATGTTGGTAGAGGTGTTGTTGTATTGAAAACGTTTTGAAGATATTGATTCAAGCGTGCATAACTAACTTTAAAAGAAGTGCTAGTATTTAATCTAAAAACTGCACCAAACCTAGGTTCTAAGCTATTGTATTCCTGAACAATTTCTCCTTTATCAAATACTTCGATATCTATTGGCTCGCTCTCACCAATATCAAATGTAGCTTGAGAATAGGGTCCAACCAAAAAATATTGATTGAAGCGAAGACCTCCTGAAAACGAAACATTTTTTATTGGACTCCAATTTATATTTGCAAATGCAGAAAGCTCATAACTTGTTTCAGAATTTAATGTGACCGGTAAAATATTATTCCCTATACCTGGATCAAGTTCACCAGGGTTTATTTTATAGCGATTTAATTGAATTCCTGTATAATAATCCAGCTCATTATTTACCGTTTTTGTATATTCTGAAATAAAACTCAGATAATTTATTTTAGATTTGAATATAATTTCATTATCGCTTTCTAGCTCTGGAAAAATATTGTCTGGAGAATAGTCACTGGTTACAAATATGCTTTTTAAGTTAGATTTATCGTTAAAGGTATGAATCCATTTTAAGGTTCCATTCAAGGTTTTAAAACGGTATTGATTATTTTCGGCAACGATATTCTCAATCTGAGAGATTAAATCTAATTGATAAAAGTCGTTACTATAAAATCCTGTAAAAAATATTTGATCTTTTTTTGTAGGAAGATATAAAAGTTTTAATGTAGAATCAAAAAAATTAGTTTTTGTATTTTTTAATTGTTCTGAAATCGATGGTAGCCAAAATTGGGTAAACCCTACACGAGCTCCTATATTAATCATTAATTTATCCTTAACAATCGGTGTTTCTAATAATAGTCTGCTTGATACGAACCCTATACCTCCGCTTAACTTCAATTTTTCCACATAGGGATTTTTCACTTTTATATCTAATGCGGATGTAGATCTTCCACCATATCGGGCAGGAATATTTGCCCTATACAATTCTACCGATGAAATCATATCTGGAGTAAATACTGAAAAAAGACCAAATAAATGTGTGGGATTAAAAATAGGGGCATGATCATATAATATTAAATTTTGGTCTAAAGTCCCTCCGCGAACAGAAACACCATTACTAACTTCTCCGGCACTATTTACACCTGCTAATAGTGTCATACCACGAAGCACATCAAATTCGCCAATAGCTGCGGGAATTTTTTTTAAGTCTTTAGCTTGCAGTTGTATTACCCCCATTTGTGGAGATTCTAAACTATTTGAAATACTCTTTGCATTCAAAATCACTTCAGATAATTGCTCTTTGTCCTCTTGTAAATGTATTTCGATTAGCGTCTCTTTATTTAGTAGGACGGTACGAACATCTTTTTTAAATCCTACATATGATATTGTAACTAAATAGGTATCCTCGGTTAGGTATTTTGAAAATAATCCGGAAACATCAGTAATCCCCCCACAAGAACAAGGTTGGATAAAAATATCTGTATTTTCCAAAGGTTTTCCAGTTGCTTCCTCAATTACCTTAAAAGACATTTTATACTCTTGAGCCCGCAAACAATTACAACAAAGAAAAAAAAGAAAGATTTTAAAAAAAAATATTTTCATTTTTAAATTATTAATGCGAATCAAGGGTTGAATAATTGGATAATAATGCGATAAAACATAAAAATCAGAAATTTAAAATTATTTAACACCTTAAAAATCAGAATATTAGTAATAATTAATAATTGATATTTAGATATGATTCCCAAGGATAAAGAGAACAAGTTAATAGAAATTTACTTTTATGTGTGTAAAAAATTCGAAAAAGGATTAAATATTTATTGTGAACGATTTAGCAATAATGATGAACCAGAGTTTACAGATCAAGAAATTATGACATTATATTGATATATTATGCATCATGAGCAGCAATTTAAAGTAAAGCATATTCATAGATTTGCATCTGAATACCTTCATTCTTGGTTTCCAAAATTACCAAGCTATCAAGCGTTCAATAATAGGTTGAACAGATTGTATGGTGCTTTTAGAAAACTGACCTGAGATCTATTGATTGATTTTCAACAAAAGGATTCTATTAATATGGTTTAAAACTTAATGCTTTAGGCTTTCGTAGAATTGGTAAATTGCCACATCCTGAACAAATACTATTTACAGCAGCATCTGTCAATGTTTTGTCTTTGTAAAAACAGGCATGATCAGAGATTAAAGCCAGAGTGTTTTTTGGAGATAAAATATCACAACTATCCGAAAGTTGTGAAAATATTTAATCCTCCTTCTCCGCCTCAGGCGGATTCGGCGGACGAGAAGATATGGTTTAACCTGCCGGCCGGCAAGGCAGGTTCTCCGCCAATGGCGGATCGGAAAATCAG
>JAUXGV010000093.1 GCA_030621915.1 Flavobacteriaceae bacterium | reverse complement strand
TTCTATGCATCCTTCCTGGAACTCTCACGTTAAAAACTCCTTTATACATTTTATCTGGTGGCTTTCCAATTTCTTTACATGTTTCTAAATAGTCAGTAACAGCATCTTCAAATCCTTTTTTAATTTCGATAGTAGATACACCTTCAAAAAGTACCAAATCATTAATGCCTTGGACTTTTCCGTAAAAGGTAGCATCCTCGGCACTATAATTAACAGTACCTATATAATTTTTATATTCTAAGTAATTTTTCATTTTTTTATAATTTTAGTTTTTCCAGCAATTGTCGGATTACATATTGTTTCACAATTGGATTTGGATGTGGTTTATGTAAACTTAAAATTTCCAATTCCGAATTAATAAATTTTATTCTTGAACCACCAGATTTTCCTTTTTGAGATTTCTCATAATATCCCAAGTAATTTAAAACTTTTACCAATTCCTCCCAAGTCAAATCTTTTGGAACTGTTTTAAATTTTGATATCAATTTCTTTATCTTACTCATAAGCAAATGTATAAAATCTATTTGTAACTACAAAATAGTTACAGTTGGTAAAGTATTTTACAATATTTGCTTTCAAAAGGGCTTTATGACCTTTTTTGATCATTCTGAAATAACCATTGAACCAATGCCTTTATTGGTGTGTGCCAATACTTAGTAACTTTACCCTCATAAAAGAAACATCCTATATCATTATCATCATGTAATTTATTTTACACATTTTTACAATACATACTTAAAGGACGGCAAGACAGGGAAAGAATTTATGCTTATGAACAGCTGCCTCCCAAGAGGAGCAATAGGAATATTTAAGCTTTTGTTGGTGTTTTTTACTAACAAAAAAACTTATACAATTGGGATTCTCATTGAATATAATGTTGAATCACGAAGCTTGTAAAAATGCAAAAAACCGTCTTTTCAAACATCTCATTTATAATCAAAAAAATTAATTGATTTTTATTTCAGTGAAATATTATGATTCAGGATAATTTCATATCTTCCTTTTTTAACGTTTGGTTATATTTCCTCCGGAAGATTTAGATTTATTTACAACTTCCGGGTGACCATAATAACCAATATTACCACCACTACTTGCATGAGCTGTCAACTCATCCTGTGCATATAAATTAATTCCTGCTCCACTCGAAACATCAGCTTTACTAATATTTGATTTCAAATCTTTTGCATCAATATGGCTTCCACTACTTGCTGAGGCCTCCATATAACTAGTTGACCCACTAATATTTATATTGGCACCACTGGTAGTTGAACATATGATTCTTTGAACATCAAAATTTGCATTTATACCGCTACCACTAGTAGACCTCAAATCCATGTTTTTTGCACTCAATGTATTTTCTGCTTTAACATGTGAGCCACTGGAAGTTTTAATACTATTGATATTATCAGTTGTTAAATATACATTTCTTGCTTTGGCTCTATTTACATTTTTATCAAAATAAATGTTTAGTACATCGCCTTCAACTTCTGTAATTAAAATATCAATAATGTTCTCGTCTGCCTCTACAGTAAGTTCAATGTCATCTCCTTGTGTTAAATAAACCGTAATACCCTGGCTTACCTTTATTCCTTCAAATTCTGAAGAAATTTTCCTGTTTTCTGATACAACATTTCTATTTCCCTGTATTCCAAATCCATCAAACATGCACGATGAAGTTGTGAAAAATAAAAGAAAAGTTACAGTAATTTTGATGATAGTTTTCATGATCTTATGATTAAATAAATTGATAAATTAGGATTTTTTAACTTTACCCGCCGAATTATTATCTGCCTTCACTATTTTGGGGTTCCCCTTATATCTAATATCCGCACCACTTGTTGCCTTTCCTTCAAATGATCTTTCAACATTAACTTTAATATCTGCACCACTGGTTGCTGAAGCTACACAATTTAAAACTTGTAAACCAAAGGCCTCAATATCGCTTCCACTGGTAGAATTTACTCTTAAAAAATTGGCTTTACCGTCTAAATTAATATCGGCTCCACTTGTACTTTCACAATCCAAATTTTTTACATTTAGATGTAAGTTGATTTCTCCACCACTTGTTGCAGAAATCTTTAAATCATCTGCACTAATTGTATTCTCTGACGTTAATTCCGCACCGCTGGTTACTTGAATTTCATTTAATTTTTCAAAAGTAAGGTGTACTGCTTTTGAGTGAGCACTCCAAATGTTTTTCTTGATACTTAGATATAGTGTGCCATTTTCAACTTTTGTTTCAATAATTTCATGAAGATTTTCATCAGCTTCAACTGTTAATGATGTTTTACCATTTTCTGTAATAAAAACATCAATATTTGCACTGGCTTCAATCCTAATAAAATCATCAGAAATTTTTCTATTTTTAGTGATTACATTTCCATTCCCCTTAACTCCATCAAAAAAACACGATGATGTAGAAATAAGAATAAAAAGGATCCCTAAAGCTTTACAAATAGTTTCCATAGGTGATAAATTGATCTTTATAATTTTAAATTGAATCATTGGAACTGCTTATTTTAACCCCGTTTTTATCAATTATTACTTCAGCATTTTCATTGTCGTCACCCGTAACATTTATATTTACACCATTTTCATCAATATTCATATTAAAAGAATTTGACTCCTCCCGAGAAGATTCCCAATCTTCTCTTTCACAATCCATACAACTCAATCCTTCTTTGGTCATGATATAATAATGGTTTGGCATATCTCTGTCATATAAATCCTGGATATTTTCAACATCATGCAAAAAGGATCTGGTGGAATTATCCAAATAAATAATCTGATTTACAGGAATATACAAATCAACTTTTAAATTTTGATTTCTAAATTTATGACCCATTTCGGTTAAGAAATAACCATTTAAGAGTAGATTATTATCCAATTTTTCAATGCTGTATCCAATATTACGAGCATTCTCCCTTGCAGAAATTTTACTTTTTCCTTGTGATCTTTTATGAAGCTTCAAATACACCTGATCTCTATCAGATTGATAAATATTAAATCTGATATCATTAGAATATATTTTTTCCTCATTATTATCGTCCAACACCAATTGATAACCCCAACGATGTTTTAAATGACTTTCTCCAGATAAATTTTCATTATCTAATATTTTTATTTGTAGGGTATCACTAGGAATATAGTTTATATCCTGTTTTTCGATAACAGATCCATCATATGCGGATTCAATTAATTGTTGTGTTCCAAAAAATATCACACTTAACAAAGCAACTAACCACACACCCAAAAGCGATAATTTTGCAACTCTACTGAAGGTTGTTTTATTATTTGACAGAATTCGGATTCCTAGAAAAAACAGAAATATAAAGGGTATTCCAACCAATAAAAATATTAAGATTGAAACTCCCCAAATTGGTAAGCCAGAGTTATTGATGGCATCAAAATTATTATAGAACCAGTCTTCGTGAAAAAAGTCAATGGATCCCGCAGTTACCAAACTAATAAATAAGCTTAATATTACTGATACGGAGACAATCAATAAAATGACACCAATAAATTTTCCAATTATCATGAAAAAGGTAGTAAATATTTTACCTAAAACATCCACCATGTCTTGAGAACCAGACTTAGCCTTGTTTTTATATTTGTTATAATCGGCATTTTTTACCGTTTCGGAAACATCATCAATCCCTTTTTTCACCCTCTCTGATACATCCGATAACTCGTCTTTAATTTTTTTTTCTATAC
This sequence comes from Flavobacteriaceae bacterium, assembly GCA_030621915.1. Classification (GTDB taxonomy): domain Bacteria; phylum Bacteroidota; class Bacteroidia; order Flavobacteriales; family Flavobacteriaceae; genus Lutimonas. The sequence goes on along the minus strand of JAUXGV010000093.1, from coordinate 7,438 downwards.
TACTTATATTTACATCCTCCCCTTCCATCTCTATTTTTTCGGCCGTAGTGTTTGCCTGGGGCAATAAGATCCATAAAATTGGGTAAACAATAAAGCCAAATCCAAATCCAAAAGCAGCAATTAACCAACCTAATCGAATCCAAATAACATCAACATTTAAGTAATGCGACATTCCTGATGAAACTCCTCCCAAAAATTTGTCATTAGTATCTCGATATAATTTCTTTGCCTTGGACTTTCTGTATGAATAGCTTTCATCACTAAAGGAATCATCATCAACCATATAGTCCTCAGGTTTACCCATAATTTCGACTATTTCATCAATGTCACCTTCGTTGATAACTTGTCTCACATCTTTAACCTTATCTGATAAAAGTTCGCCAATTCTTGATTCAATGTCGGTAATAATTTCATCTTTACCCTTTGGATCATCACTTAATGAACGACGAATAGCATTTAAATAATTTTTTAATTTTTGATAAGCTACCTCATCAATATGAAAAAATACTCCACCTAAATTTATATTTATTGTCTTATTCATTTTTTTGTTGATTTTGTGTTTGTATTAATTTTTGTCACATTATTCACAGCATTGACTAAATCGCTCCAGGTTTTATTCAATCCTATTAAAAATAGTTTACCTGTTTCGGTCAAACCGTAATATTTTCTTGGTGGCCCTGAAGTAGATTCCTCCCAACGGTAGTTTAATAACCCTGCATTTTTTAATCTAGTTAAAAGCGGGTAAATCGTTCCTTCAACCACAAGCATTTTAGCATCTTTTAGTTGCGATAAAATTTCAGAGGTATATGCATCTTGATTTTGTAAAATAGATAAGATGCAGAATTCCAAAACTCCTTTTCGCATTTGTGCTTTTGTATTTTCAATCTTCATATTTTTATTTTTTAATCTAAATATTTCGACTTAGATAATTTTTAATTCTTTTAAAACAAATAGTATTCAATAGCAGTTGTAATAAAAATCACGATAGTTATAAGTATTGAGATCATAATAATTTATTTTATAAATTTAATAGTTAAGGGGTATTTATATAATTCACCACGATTGGCTTTCGTGGCTGCTGAAATTATTAGGATAAATCTAATAATGGCTAACACACCAATTAAAGACACCATACTTGCAATTCCAAAAAAATCGAAATGGTAGAATTCAGAAAAAAAGGATCTAAATGCAAATGGGAAAATAGAAATACCCAATATAAAAGTATACAATAAGAAACTTAAATTAAAATTAACCGCTTCTTTTCCGGTTTGATCTAAAAATTCACTATCTCTTTTTTTTAATTCCCAAATTACCAAAGGTGCAATCACTCCTCCAAAGGGGAAAACGAATCCAAAAAAAGCGGATAAGTGTAATAAAAATGCTGTGTTATAATCGTTTTTGTTTGACATAATTAAATTTGTATAATACTTTCTTATGCAAATATATGGACAAAGGATATTACTATGCAATACAAAGTACTATATTTAACTTTTATTTAACATTTTACAAACCATTTAAAAATTGTAAATTGCAGGACAATACCCATAAAAATGTCAAGATTCACACCTAAAAAATTAAACACTTTTCTATTATTTAAGCTCCCTTCAGCCTATTTTTCAGGTGTGAGAGTACAATCTATTAATGATCAAGAAGCCATAGCTATGGTACGTCATCAATGGATCAATCAAAACCCTTTTAAATCATTGTATTGGGCAACTCAAGGAATGGCTTCGGAGTTGGTTACTGGAATTTTAGTCATGAAACATATAGATAAATGTGGTAAAAAAATATCAATGTTGGTTACACATCAAAATGGTACTTTCACTAAAAAGGCCACAGGTATTATCAAATTTATTTGCAAAGATGGAAACAAAATAACGCATGCTATTGATCAAACCATTGAAACTGGAGAAGGACAAACCGTGATAATGACTGCTGAAGGATTTAATCAAGATAATGAAAGTGTTTCGAAATTTGAATATGAATGGAGTGTTAAAGTAAAGTGAAGTTCAAGAAGTAGAAAAAAAATTACAAATAATTGCCTAGACTGTGAGAAAAAATAATAAAAACCGGTCAACCTTTATTAGAGGCATACAATAATTTGGGATTTGAGACTTAGCTCTTGTAATTTGTTTTTTATTCAAGTAACCCTACTCCCCTTTTCTATACAGAATAAATTCATTTAGTTGTTTCCCATATTTGGAATTTTTAATATCTGGGCTTAACGAATTGTTAATCGTATCCAACATTTTAATGCTGGTATTTTGCAATTCAGTTAGAGCAATATAGGGTGATGCTTCATAGCTTGCATTTTTGATAGCATAATTAATTGTATATAAATACCTTCGTTTAAGCAATCCCTTTTGTAGGTTTTCCATAATCAGAATAGAATCCTGATTTTCAGTCATTTTTACCTCAAATTCTTTTTTAATTAAATCCAAATTCTTATTATTGAATTTTCTCTTATAATCTAAATACTCTTCTAATATATCTTGATTTTTTGAGCCTTTAATAACAGCTTTTAATTCAAATTTATCAAGATTAGAATTTATAATTATCGAATCTTTTTCGCCGAAAAAGGCAATTTTTTTAGTTGACCTGCCTAAGGCTAAGTAATACATTTCAGGTGTTTCTATGATATCGGATAATAGAAATTCTTCAGTTCCATTTATCTCCAGCGAATCGACAGAAACAATTAATGAATCAATTTGCTTTTGTAAATATAAAGTTCCTTTTACCAGTCCCTTTATTTTTCCTTTAACATACATGGTGTTTTCGTTTTCTTTGGAACAAGAAAAGAATAGGGAAAAACCAATTATCGCAATAAATATCTTCTTCATCTTTTTGGTTTGATTAAATAATGCGCAAATATATCAGAATAATTGATATTTAAACTATCCTTTATACATGATTTACGGAGATACTGCCACCAATTGCATTAAAATGGTACAACCAATCGCAGCTAAGGTTCCAACTGCATATCCAAAAACTGCTAACAACACTCCAACTGTGGCTAGTGAAGGATGAAAAGCTGCGGCAACAATAGGTGCAGAAGCAGCCCCTCCAACATTGGCCTGGCTTCCTACAGCTAAAAAGAAATACGGAGCCTTAATTAATTTTGCAACCAAAATCAATAATAAAGCGTGAATTGTCATCCAAACCACTCCAATGGCAACCAAGCCTACATTATCAAATATCATGGTTAAATCCATTTTCATACCAATGGTTGCTACCAAAATGTATATGAAAACACTTCCAATCTTACTGGCTCCTGCGCCTTCATAATTTTTGATTTTGGTAAATGATAAAATTATAGCAATAATGGTTGACAGACTAATCATCCAAAAGAATTGAGATCTTAAAAAAGTAAAAATATTCTTAGTGGTTTGGTTGGATATTCCATTGACAAAATTTTTAAAAATACCACTCAAAAAATCTGCTCCAAAATGAGATATACTTACCGTACCAAAAGCAATGGCAACTAGAATCATTAAATCCGTTAAACTCGGATTCCTTTCAACTTTTTTTGAATAGGTAGAAACCTTCTCTTTTAAAATTTCAATGGCAGAAGTATCTGCTTTTAACCATTTGTCTATTAGTTTTGTTTTTCCAACTCCAATTAATATGATGGCCATCCAAATATTAGCAACTACTATATCAACAAAAACCATCCCTCCGTAAAGTTTTTGATTATATCCATATATTTCTAACATAGCTGTTTGATTGGCACCTCCACCAATCCAACTACCTGCTAAGGTGGATAAGCCTCTCCATACCGCATCAGGGCCAGCTCCTCCAACTGTTTCGGGCGAAACCGTTGATATTAGCATTATGGCTATGGGACCTCCAATTACAATCCCTATGGTCCCGGTAAAAAACATCGCTAAGGCTTTCCAACCCAGGTTAAAAACCGCTTTTATGTCAATACTTAAAGTCATCAAAACCAATGCCGCTGGTAAGAGATAACGGCTTGACATATAGTAAAGGTTCGAAGAATGTTCAATTGTTTCGCCTGATGTACTTTGCGTTTCCCAATCTGGAGCGATCAATCCTAATGTAGTATACAATGCAGGTAACATATAAGCCATAAATAAAGCCGGAACAATAGCATAATACTTTTTCCAAAAGCCCTGTTTTATGGAGGAAGTGTAAAAAATAAATCCTAAGGCGAGCATTAATAAGCCAAAAACAATGGTGTCATTCGTAATTAGTGGTTGATTGCTCATAAAATTTGAACTTATTTATTCTTAATTTTTATAATTTTGATTCCCCAAATAATATTGATTATCCTAGTTTTTTCCCAATGATTTCCGCCATTTGTGATTGATTATCAATGGCCAATTGGGCAAATCTAAATAAGCTATAACTTCGATCTAAATTTTGAGTTTCATAACTTACCTTATAATATCTATTATTATCTAAATAATCAGTTAAAGCTCTTATTCCATGTAAAAACGGCATCAATACAGCACCCAATGGAAGTAACTCCTTCTCTTTTTGCGTTAAAAAATTTCCGTTATCAGCCAAGCCTTCAACAAACGATTCGAACATTTCAAGTGAGAAATTTATAATCGATAAATCTTTTTCATCTTCTACCGCAGAATTTGCTATGGTTCTAATCGCATCACCAAAATCATAAAGAAAAGTACCACGCATAATGGTATCCAAATCAATCAAACAAAGAGATTTCTTGTTTTTTGAAAAAAGGATATTATTTAACTTGGTATCATTATGACAAACTTTAATAGGTAGTTCATCAGCATTAATCTTTTTAAGCATTGAAATATTTTCCTCAACGAATGTTATCGCTTTTTGAGCACTTATAATTCTCTCCTTTTCGGCTCTTTCATACACTTCTTTAAATTGATCATGTCTCAATGAAATGCTATGGAATTTTGGAAGTGTATCTTCCAATTGATCCACTTCAAAATTATCCAATATTTTATGAAACAAACCTATAATTCTACCTGCTTCAAAGGCAATTTCAGGATCTGTCGTTGTATTAAATACGACACTATCTTTTATAAAGGTCATTAGCCTCCACACATTACTTGCTCCTTCATTATAAAAGGATTCCCCACTATCAGTTTTAGCAAGGGTTATTGTCTCATAAGCATTATGTTGCAATAAGGGAAGCACTAAATCCAAATTCTTAATCAGAGAATTAATATTAGTAAATACATTGGTGTTAATGCGTTGTAATATATAAATCGGATCGCCATTATTTGAAACCAAATAAGTATCATTGATAAATCCGTTTGAGATGATTTCAAATTCATAGGAAAGATCAGGAATTTGAAAATTCTTTAAAATACTCTTTAGTTGTTCCATAAGGGAGAAGGGTATTGTTTTTGTTCTGACATTTTTTGTAAAACTTGAACAGCATTTGATTTATCATCAGCATATGTGACCCCAAACCAATCAGAAGAAGGTTGGGTAAGGTAAATACTTGTGGATCCCGAATCTATCATAAATTGAATGATTAATGGAATATATATTTCACCCTTTTCTATATTGGTTTTACTTTTTAAGAATTCTATTAATTGAATTTCGATGATTTTAAATATTGAAGGGTCAAAAATCCAAAAATTCATAGAGGCAAATTCATTCCCTGATAATATCGTATTACTATCTAAATCTACAACTGATGTTTTTTGTTTTTCAATTTTTATCATTTCTGTAATACCTTTAAGAACATTACCTTCAGCCTGACAAATTCCCCTTGAAACAGTTCCATGCTCTGATAAAGTATCATTTAAAGTATAAGGAACCAATCCACATAAATTATCAGATCCACTTTTATTTATCAATTCAAACGACTTTCTAAAAGCATCCCTACCATAGTAATCGTCCGCATTAATTACTACAAAATTATTCTTGATATAATCTCTTGCAGCCCAAACAGCATGTGCCGTGCCCCAAGGTTTTTCTCTTTCGAAATCACTTCCTGAAATCGAAGGAATATCTTCTATTTTCTGAGCCAAAACATCAATTTTTATTTGATTTGGCAATCTTGCCTGTAAATAATTTTTGATATCAACAACAAATGCCTCTTTGGTTATAATTACAATATGCTCAAAACCATTTTCAATGGCATCATAAATACTGAATTCAAAAAGATATTCATTTTTTGGACCTAAATGGTCAAATTGTTTTAAGGCTCCATATCTACTACCATTACCTGCAGCCATAATTAATAAAGTCATCATTTATTTTTACTGTTTTTAATTTATATCCTAAATTGAATTTCATATTAAAATTTCGAATTAATTTTAAATTTTAATTACTACATTCTATATGACGACAAATATAGAAATTAAATAAAATTAAACTTGTGATTTTAATAAATTTGGAGCTATTTTGGCAATCTAAATATACTATGCACGTTTAAAGTTATGAAATTAATCTTATGATAAGGTTTCATTTGTTATTTCTTGTTTTATTACCTGCCTTCGTTCAGGCCCAGGAAAATTCTATATTTGACTCCTACAGGTATATTGAAAAAATGGATCATACTCTTAATATTAAATTAGAGCTTGATAATGAAGGAGAATCTTTTCTTTATACCCAAAAAAATAATCGGTATAATATTGAACCTAACATAAACACTAGGGTTGCCATTTCCACAAATTATAGATTTCTATCCTTAAAAATTGGGTTTGTCCCTAAAGCCTTTGCAAATATTGATGCTGACAAAAAGGGTGAGACAAAAATGTTCAAGATTCAAGCTGATATATTTGTTAAAAACTGGATTCAGAATTTTGAATATATGAAAGTTCAAGGATACTACATTAAGGATTTCAACCCTATCATACCCATACCCCCGATGAATGATTTTGTAATTCTCCCAGAGTTAAAAACATTATCAATCAGTGGTAGTACTTCCTATAAATATAATGATTATTTTTCATTAAAATCGATTTTAAATCAAACTGAAATTCAAAGAAAAAGTACAGGAAGCACAATTTCAAGCCTTGAATATGGATACTTTAAAATGTCTGACAAAACACAAAATTTTGATCTCAGAAGTTTTGACCTGGTTTTAAATACCGGTTTTGTTTATACTCATGTAATCAATCACAAACTATATGCAAGTCTGGGTGGCATTCCTGGTTTGGGAATAGAATTTAACAAACTGGAAACAGAAGTTGAAGATAAAAAAGTAACAACCAAGGATAATAATTTTGTATTTCATTTGAACGCCCAGATGGGGCTTGGTTATAATTCAAAAAGTTTTTATGCAGGATCTTACCTGAAGGGCATTGTTGCAGCAAGAGGGAAAGAATCGTTGGTTGGCTTCAATACTTTTAGAGGTGTATTTCAAATTTATGTGGGTTATCGATTCAAGGCACCTAAATTTATGAAGGATGGCTTTGATTGGATGGAAGATCAAAGTCCTGTTCAATTGAGTGCAAATTAATCCACAGTGTATTTAGAA
>JAUXGV010000010.1 GCA_030621915.1 Flavobacteriaceae bacterium | reverse complement strand
GGTGAAAATCATCCTGCATCTTGGTTTCATGAATATGATGGCGGACGTGCATTTTATACAGTAATGGGTCACACCGAAGAAACTTTTCAAGATGCTGTATATCAGACGCATTTATTAGGCGGAATTAAATATGCCATTGGAAATAACAATTTAGACTATAGTTTGGCTACTACGGAGAGTATTCCACCAGAAAGCAGATTTAATAAGGAAGTTCTTGATTTCAATTTACTAGAACCTATGGAATTGGATGAAATTCCGGGAAAAGGAATCATTTTCGTAGAACGACGCGGTGCTATAAAACTGTATGATTTAGAATCAAATACGACCAAATTAATTACAGTACTCGAAGTTTTTAAAGGAAATGAAGATGGACTATTAGGAGTTGCCGTAGATCCAAATTACAGTACCAATAATTGGATTTATATATTTTATTCTGTTGCTGGAGATGTTTCAAAACAGCATATTTCTCGTTTCACCTTGACTGGAGAACAATTGGATTTAGATTCAGAAAAAATATTAGTAGAGATTCCGACCTTTCATAAATGTTGCCATAGTGGTGGTTCTTTAGAATTTGGACCCAAAGGGAATTTATTTATAGCTGTTGGAGACAATACGAATCCCTTTGAATCTTCAGGATTCTCGCCAATCGACGAACGCGAGGGAAGAGAATATTTCGACGCCCAACGATCTGCAGGAAACACCAATGATTTAAGAGGAAAAATACTTAGAATTAAACCAGAAGATGATGGGACTTATTCTATCCCAGAAGGAAATCTATTTGCCGAAGGCACACCAAAAACAAGACCTGAGATATATGTTATGGGGAATCGGAATCCGTTTAGACATTCCATTGATAGTGAAACGGGATATTTATATTGGGGAGATGTTGGACCAGATGCAGGTGCCCCAGACCCAGACAGAGGACCACATGGAATAGGAGAGTTTGACCTAGCAAAAGAAGCAGGTAATTACGGTTGGCCTTATACCAGAGGAAACAATATCGCTTATAATGATTATGACTTTGAGACCAAAATCTCTGGAGAAAAATTTGACCCAAATAACTTGGTTAACAATTCACCGAACAACACCGGAATAAAAAACTTACCTCCTGCTCAAGAATCATTTGCCTGGTATTCTTATGTGAAGTCTGAACAGTTTCCTTGGATTGGTGAAGGTGGTGTAAATCCGATGGTAGGCCCCATGTATAGAGCCAAAGATTTTAATGGAAACGACACCTTTCCTTCTTATTTTGAAGGTAAACTTTTTGTGTACGAATGGGTTCGTGATTGGATTTATGTTTTGAGTTTTGATGATGATGCTAATTTTGTAAAAGCAGATAAATTTATGCCAAATTCTGAATTTTCGCACCCTATGGATATGATTTTTGGATCAGACGGGAATATGTATATGCTAGAATACGGACAAAAATGGTTCGCCCAAAACTTAGATGCTCGCTTGAGCAGAATCACATATAATGCTGGAAATAGAATTCCGGTTGCTAAAATATCAAAAGATAAAGAAGTCGGTTCGCACCCGTTAACCGTTTCTTTTTCTGGCGCTGATTCTTTTGATTATGATCAAGACAAATTATCGTATGCTTGGTCTTTTGATTCTGACGAAATTCAATCGACAGAAACAAACCCTAGTTTCACATTTACTGAATCTGGAACTTTTACAGTAAACTTGACCGTAACAGATGCGAACGGAGAAACAGCAAGTACAACGACTAAAGTTTTGGTAGGAAATGACAAACCTGAATTAAGTATTGTTCTTAATCCTGAAGGTGAAAATTACTGGAATGGTAAAAAAGTAAACTACAAAGTAATTGTTACCGACAAACAAGATGGTAGTTCTATTGACGGAAGTATCAACGCAGAAGACATTAAGGTTACCTACGATTATATTCCCGTTGGAAGAGATTTTGTAGAAGTAGCCATGGGCCACCAAATGAATGAAATTCCGGAAGGAAAAACATTGATTGAAGGTTCTGATTGTAAGGCCTGTCATGCCATCGATATAAAAGTAAATGGGCCGAGTTATACGGATGTCGCTCTAAAATATACCAAAAGAGATAAAAGTTATTTAGTAGGCAAAATTATTAAAGGAGGCTCTGGTACATGGGGAGAAACTATGATGTCTGCACACCCACAGTTGGAAGTTAAAGATGTTGAAAAAATAGTAGATTATATACTTTCCTTAAATCCAAATAAAAAGAAGAAAGATATAAAATCATTACCGCTTTCTGGGGAGTTGACGTTTGATAAGCATGAAAGATCTGCTGATCAAGGTACTTACATATTAATGGCTTCTTATCTTGACAAAGGAAACCCAACCCAAGAAAATTCATCTTTATCTACAAGAGAACAAATTGTATTTGAACCTTTTAAATTGCAAGCCGAAGACGCAAATGCCATCAGCAAAAATGGCACTCGTGCTATGGGGTCTGGGAGTGGTAGATTTGTTGGAGTAATTACACATGATTCATTCTTAAGATTTGATGATGTAAATTTTAAAAATTTGGAAACCATAACTGTAGCAGCATTGTACAATTCTGATTATCAATATAAAGGTATTGTAGAAATAAGAGAAGATGGCCCAGAGGGGAAAATTATTGGACAACAAACAGTTGGGTATTTTCATCCTAAAAAAAGAAAAAAGGAGTATTATGAAATTAAGGTTCACCCAACAAAAGCCGAAGGGTCTCTTTGTTTGGTATTTAAAAACCCAACGAATGTAAAGCAATACATTACAAGATTAAATTGGATTCAACTAAATTATAAACATTAAACAATTTCTAAAATGAAAAAATTATCACTATTATTCGGAATAGCATTAATTGTAAGTTCATGCTCTAGTAGCAAAAAAATAGATGCTAGCAATTTACCATCAAAAGTAGCAATACACAAAGCAGTCGTTCAAGAAGAGTTTGTGTATGAATTAGACGATAGGCTTACACCTCAATGTCATGCCTCTACGGTTGAAGTGAGTAACGGAATTCCCGTTGCTTCTTGGTTTGGCGGTACAGAAGAAAAGAACAATGATGTTGGTATTTGGATTTCTAGAAAAGAAGGTGATAAATGGTCTATTCCTATCGAAGTGGCAAATGGAATACAAGAAGATGGAACTAGATATCCATGTTGGAATCCTGTCTTATTCAAACCCAAAAACAAACCTTTAATCCTATTTTATAAAATAGGTCCAAACCCAAAAACATGGTGGGGATTGTATATGACATCTGCAGATGATGGACTTACTTGGTCTGAACCAACAAAACTACCAAAAGGTATTTTAGGCCCAATAAAAAATCAGCCCATTCAATTGGAAGACGGAACAATTTTATCGCCAACAAGTACAGAAGATGATGGTGATATCTGGAAAATTCAATTAGAAATAAGCAAGGACTCAGGAAAAACATGGACATCTACTGGAGATCTAAATGATGGAAAAGAATTTGGCGCTATCCAGCCTTCTATTTTAAATTATGGGAATGGAAAACTACAATTATTGAGTAGAACCATGAATGAAGTTATTACTCAAAACTGGTCTTCTGATTACGGGAAAACTTGGGATAAAATGCAAGCAACAGATTTGCCAAATCCTAATTCTGGAATTGACGCTATTAGTTTAAAAGACGGACGGCAATTGTTGGTTTATAATCCGACAGGGAAAAACTGGGGAGACCGTGTTCCTTTGAGCATTGGAATTTCTACAGATGGTAAAAACTGGAAACGTGTATTAGATTTAGAGCCTTTAACACCAACAACAGACAAAGAAGGAGAAGAGTATTCGTATCCAACCATGATTCAAGCGGCAGATGGATTGGTCCATATCGTTTATACTTGGAATCGTGAGACGGTAAAATATGTGGCATTAGACCCTACAAAATTTTAATTAAAAAAGTGTCAAAATGAAAAAATGGTTGAAAATTACATTAAAAGTTATCGCAGGGCTTTTTATAATTATACTCGTTGTATTGTATGTTTCAATTAGTAAGATAGATACAACTCCTTACTTCGAAACTTCTTATTATAATAATACAATTGCTAATATTGAAAAGGCAGATTCTCTTAGAACTACAGAAAAAGGGCAATTACTCGCGGGGTTTTCACGAATAAATATTACTCCAACAATTAAAGATGGAGATCCTACTAAAGGAGAATTTAATAAAATAAAACTCGCCGGATTTGGAGATGGAAAAATTGCAACGGGAGTACATGACTCTCTTTTCGCAAAAGCAATTGCATTAGAAGTAAACGGACAAACAGTTGTGATGGTGAGTGGTGATATATTAATGATGCCTGAAGGTCTTGTTGATGGAGTTACAAAAAAATTGGAAGGAAAAACTAACATCTCTAGAAATCAAATATTCTATGGTGCTACACATACCCATTCAAGTATGGGAAACAGCGTTCCTGGCATTGTTGGGAAAAATTTTGGAGGCGAATTTCAACCAAAATTAGTAGATTGGATGAGTAATCAATACGCAAAGGTTATCTTAAATGCTCTTGCTGATAAAAAACCTGCTAAACTAGCTACAGGATATATCAATGTACCCAATTTGGTACGGAATAGAATGATTGGAGAAACAGGCCGTTTGAATGATAAATTATCTATTATTTCTATAAAACAAGATTCCGCCAGACAAGCAGTAGTCGGAATCTATGCTGCTCATGCCACAACTATAAGTTCTTGGAACGACCAGTATAGTGCTGATTACCCTGGTTATTTTCAACGTAAATTAGAAAATGACGGAATTGATATGGCCATGTTCTATGCAGGTACTGTTGGAAGTCACACCAATAGTGGCGAAGGTGATAAGTTTGAAAAGCCAAAATATATTGGAGAAAATTTAGCAGCTAAAGCAACGGAGTGCCTACAGAAATTAGTTTATGAAAATGAGATTACATTCTCATTATTGACCTCAGATATAGAAATCCCCAAATTACAAATGATTTACTTGGCAGATAATTTAAGACTCTCTCCATATGTTGGAAATAAATTAGTCCCAGAAAAAGGCCAGATACTACTGCAAGGAGTTCAATTGAATAATTTTATATGGACAGCAATGCCGTTCGAATATAGTGGGGAATATGCAATTGATATAAAAAATGCCTTAGAATTAAAAGGATATAATTCTGTATTCACCAGTTTCAACGGTCAGTATTTAGGTTATATCGTACCGGCAAGATATTATTATTACGATAGTTACGAAGCTCGACTCATGGGCTGGTTTGGACCAAGTATGGGTGATTATTTGACAGAATTAAATTATACAATAGCAAATAAATTAACGAATTCAAAATTATAATGTCATGGTAAAATGGTTTAAAAGAATTGTAATATTTCTAATCCTTTTTATTTTAGTAATCTTAGCAATTGCAAGATATAATCTGCGTGACCGCCACCCAGATTACAATGTGAATCTCAAAATTGAGGCTGCTGATAGTCCGCAAATAATCTCTGCAGGATTTTCGAAAAGAGCCATCACTCCTACCATTGTTGATACTTGGAACGATGCTAACGGTGATTTTGAATACAACGAAGAAGACGGTGACAGCTATAATGACATTAACGGAAATGGGGAATTTGATGCTATTTGGATTGCCGGAATGAGTAATAGAAAACCTGCCCAAGGCGTACATGATGATGTATGGGCACGAGTCATGGTAATTGACGATGGGACTTCCAGAATTGCCATGGTTTCTATCGATGCCATTGGTTTTTTTCATGATGATATTGTTGATATCAGAAAAAATATTCCGAAAGAATTAAATATAGATTATACGCTGATCTCTTCAACCCATACACATGAAAGTGAAGATTTGATAGGGATTTGGGGAAAAAATGAATGGACAACCGGTGTGAATCCCGAGTCGATGAAATATGTAAAAGAACAAACTTTAGCCGCAATTGTAGAAGCCGCAGAAAATATGCGTCCTGCCAATTTAATATTTGCTGAAGATCTTTCTGGAGATGATGGGGAATTAATCAAAGACACTAGAAAGCCTATTGTAAAAGCAACCGGAGTTCATATTATGCAAGTAGTTGATTCAGAAAATGGAGAAACACTTGGAAGTTTAGTAAACTGGTCCAATCATCCAGAAACCCTGTGGAGCGTTAATTTACAAATCAGTTCAGATTTTCCACATTATGTTAGAGAGGGCTTAGAAAAAGGAGTGTATAAAGACGGTCAATTAATGCAAGAAGGTTTGGGTGGAATCGCAGTTTATTTTACCGGAGTGATTGGCGGATTGATGGCACCGCATCCTAGCATTTCAATTAAAGACCCTTATAAGGATACGTTGTATGCAAAACCAACTTTTGAAAAAACAAAAGCCATTGGAGATCAAATAGCATTGATGTCTTTAAATGCTCTAAAAAAATCTGGAGACACCATCAAAGAATCAAATCTTTCACTGAATGCCAAAACAATATTATTGCCTTTAGACAATACCATGTTTAGAATAGCAGGAAGCATTGGTTTATTTTCTAGAGGTCTGACCGAACTATTTCAGACAAGATCTGAAGTTGGAGCAATTCGGATCGGGCCAGCGTTTTTCTTAAGTATTCCCGGTGAGCTTTATCCAGAAATAGCTTTCGGAGGAATTGAAGCACCGGAAGGACGTGAATTTGATATTCAACCTTTAGAAATTCCGCCCTTACAAGAATTAATTAGAGACAAATATACGTTCTATCTCGGATTGTCTAATGACATGATTGGCTATATCATTCCAAAAAGTGAATGGGATACCGTAGAACCCTATTTGTACAACGACCATGGTGACACCTACGGAGAAGAAAATTCTTTGGGGCCAGAAACGGCACCGATGATTTATAAAGAATTGAAAGAAGTAATTCGCGAAATGAAATAAGAAATATTGAATATGTCAAAAAAAAGTAAACCCATCCTAGATAAGATGGAATGGCTTAACCCTCCTAAAACATGGAGTGTAAAAAATAATACTCTTTCCATGATAGCCCGTCCAAAAAGTGATTTTTGGCAAAACACTCATTATGGTTTTTCCCTAGATACCGGTTCCTTTTATTATACAAAATGCAAAGGAGAATTTGAAGTTAGCGTTAAAATTAAGGGAGAATTTAAAACACAATATGATCAAATGGGAATAATGATCCGTATTGATGAGGAAACATGGCTCAAAACAGGTATTGAATATGTCGATAATCAACTTAATATCAGTGCTGTTTCTACTCAGGTTAATAGTGATTGGAGCATGATTAAATTAAATGAAGTACCTAATGAAATAAGTTTTAAAGTGATTCGAAAATCAGATGCACTTGAAATTTATTATTCATTGAATCATGAACCCTTTTCAATGATGCGTCTTTCCTATTTTCCTAAAAAAACTCGTTGTATGGTTGGGCTTATGTCTGCTTCACCCAAAGGAAACGGATTTAAGGCAGTATTCAAAGATTTTAATTTTGAAGATCTTTCTGATTTATAAAGTTTCCTATATGATTTACTTTTTTAGCTCAAACAGATGAAGGCCGGTATCAATCAAAAATAGCAAATGCAGATCGCTTAACAAGATTTGATAAAGACATCGTTGAAATATTTATATTAGATGACTTTTAACCCAAGGCAAAATCATTTTACTCATTTAATCCGATTTATTATTAATCCAATATGACAGGCCTATATTAGTCAAGCATCTATTTTAAATGAAGTAATATTTACAAAAATCTAATCCATTAGTTTTATGAAAATTCAGTAAAGAAAAAAATATTTAATTTTATTCTACTCAAATCAACTTTTCCTATCCTATAAGATCTGTACGGAATCAAATCATATTCAATCGATCTTTTCTGACAAATTTGAAATAAATAAAACTCATCATATAAACCAAAAACACAGACCCTGAATAGAATAACAAAGTACTATATTCTTCATACATCTCAGTATATCCTTTAATTTTATCTATTTTTTCATAATAGAACAAACCTAATAAAAGTAAAATAGCTGCGCCCATCAGGCCAAGTGATGCATTAATTTTATCCAATCCAATTTTATTCCGAATCATAATTTTATTCATAACAGTAAAGAGCACAATCCAAAAAAACCAGGAAAGTACTTGATATAAATTTAGAGTTCTAAAATAATTTACGATGGTAAATAAAGGCCTGAAAATTAAATTTTCATTTTTATAATAAGCTCGGTCTTTGTACATTAAAATCTTCAATTTGCTTTGATCTCCGTTTCTTAAAATCCCCAAAATAGCTTTTTCCTTTGTCAAGGCATCCATTTTATGCCATTTGGGTATTTCCAACGCATTCCACAAAGTACTGGCATTTCCGTACCCATGAAAATCAAGGCCTCCGCTCATGATTAGATTATGAGATATGCAATATGCTTTCAAACGATTATAAATGTCTCTGTCATAATATTTTTCTTTACCCGAATTTTCAATTTCAAAACCATCAACACCCAGATTTCTATAGTAATCCAATGTTTTTCTTTCATCGTCAAACCAATGGTTCATTAAAACTATGCCCCCATAAGCATGTACAGAATCAACAACTTGTTGATCTGATAAGCCTTTTGTTGTAAACTTATTTTTTAAACCCAACAAACTCATATGGTTGGATGCAGAATACTCTTCGCCAACCATAATCAATGGTTCCATATTAAATTCACCCTTTCGCTGTCTCGATACCAATTCATACGTTTTCTTATGATTGGCATGATCCGTAATAAAAAATGCATCAAACCCATTATCTTTTTGCCATTGCCACATGTTTTCTTGTGAAATTAAACCGTCATGACTATATTCCGTATGTGCGTGTGTAGAAACTAAAATATAATTATCTGAATGATTGATAATTTTATTGCTTGGCAACGGAACAAAAATAATTATAACAAAAACGGCAAACCAAAGACCCAATAATATTGGTATATGAACCCATTGACTTTTTAAATATTTTGCTCTTTCAAGTTTATCTAATCTTTGATATTTCCTTAAGGAAATAATTAAAAAAATCACAATGATCCAAAACAATACAAATTGCATTTCTTGAATAGCATAAAGACTTCTATTAAAAAATAATAGCAATCCTATAATAGGTTCAAAAATAATTCTCCAAATAGAAATATCAATATCGAATTCAGGTACCACCTCTAATGACAATACATCATCAAAATGGATTGGGTAATAAAAAAAAGTAGATAAAACCAATATTATTCCTACCAAAATAACTCCATAAAAACTTTTATTATTATTGTTTGCCTTCATAAAACCTAGATTATATTTAACTGTTTTTCAAATTCACCTATCAGACGATTAGAATTCATTACTTATAATGGGTTTAATACATGATCTGCAAACTAAGTATAATGTTCTGAAAATTAGATAATTTATTCTCAAATTTCAAGCCTCTTGATTTCGCATGAATAAACAATACTTATACAAATACTTTTTTATCCGAAACATTACTTTCAATTAATTTTTCAATGATGATCATGTTATTTATTGCATCCTTAAGATTTGAAGAGATATCCTTATCCTCTAATACTGATAGAGCAAAATTATCGGCTTGTAAAGTATATTGATTACATATTTCAAATTTTATTTCGTGTTTTCCTTCATCATTTGTTAACCATATTCTGGCTGGAATTTCATTGGATGGATTAAAGGGTATTTCAATCTCTATACTTCCTTTTGTTCCAAATAATTTAACATTTTGACCTTCCATCATTTGAATTCCACTAAAAAAGTTACAGGTTCCATTTTCAAATTCGAGTAAACCAGAGGCATAAACATCGATTTCAAATTCAGGATGAAAATCTATTTTTGAGCAAACAGATCTGGGTTCAGCATTAAATAAATATCGAGCTACAGAAATTGGGTAACATCCTATATCCATCAAGCTTCCACCTCCAAATTCTTTTTGATTGACAATGCTATGGGGGTCATCATCAAAAAAGGAGAATGAGGCCTGAATGGTTTTTAAGACACCAATAGTTCCTTTATCAATCAATGCCTTCGTTTCAATCCATTGTGGGTGGTGTTTGTACATAAACGCCTCTTGTATACTAAGCTCAGGATATTTTTTCGATTCATTCATTAATTTAATTGCCTCAGAACTACTTAAAGCAATAGGTTTTTCAACCAAAACATGTTTACCGGCCTGTAAAGCTTTTATCGCCCAATCAACATGTAAATGATTTGGCAATGGTATGTATACTGCTTCAATCTTTTCGTCGTCTAATAATTCTTGGTACGCCTTATAATCATTTGGAATTTGAAATCGATTGGCTACTTTTTTTGCTTTATCCTGACTCCTCGATGCAATTCCGAAAACTTCGCAGTATTGACTGTTTAACATCGCTGGAATCACATTTTCAACAGCAATGGTAGCCGCTCCTAATATTCCCCACTTAATTTTATTTTCCATTTAAAATAATTAATTATTATATTCTTTAATCATTAGTTGCAAAAAACAGAATGATGTTTTAAAGTATTTGATAAAAATCTCAAATCCCGTATCCTAGCGGATTTTAATCAAGATTTTTACGAAGTCTCACCCCTAATAAATTGGATATTGTAATAATTCTTGATTTTCTTTTGCCTCCAGTACTCAGGATTAATAATTAGATAATTTCCAAACCAGGTACATGCCCATCCCACATCTGGATTAAATATATAGTTTTCCGTTCCATATATCGCATTATTACACATAGAAATTTATTCAAGAGTAAAATACGAATGATTAATACCTAAGCTATTTATTATTCTATAAAAGTTATTTATTCAATGCTGGTCTGAATTTATTTATCGCTACAAATAAAAGAGCAAGAGAAAGAAGCCCAGCGGTTCCAATAGCACCAATAATTATAGGATCAATTGTGCATTCCAGCCAGGAATATTCGGGTGAGAGTTCTCGAAAAAATGTACCCCAAAGAATCACAAAAACACTAAATATTACAGAAATAATCCCTTGTTTCTTTGATATTTTCACATTGGAAATAGCTAATATGAACAGTCCTAAGATTCCGCCTCCAAAAATTCCTGAAATTTGCCACCAAAGATCCAATGCACTTTTTGCATTGATCATTAAAAGTGCAAATAGTATTCCAAAAATACCCCAGACAACTGTTGATAATCTCAAAAAATTAATACTATTCTTTTCGTTTGGATCCTTTTTGAAATATTTGGTATAATAATCTTCAAACAACACTGTTGCCGAGCAATTTAATGCAGAATCGATCGTACTCATTGAAGCCGCTAATATTGCAGCTATAATTAATCCTTTCATTCCAACAGGTAATTCTGTTGCAATGTAGAATGGAAATACTTTGTCTCCTTTTAAATCTGAAGGGTCTAGCACATTTTCAGTCCCCGAATAAAATGCGAATAGTGCCGAACCTATATATAAGAAAATTATGGTTAATGGCAAATACATTAACATAGCAAACCATACTGATCTTTTAGCCTGCTTTACATTAGCTACAGATGCGTACTTTTGAGTATAATTTTGATCGGCCATTAAATTCCTAATATTCTCTGACAATCCATAAATAATCATCACCCAAACTGTTCTACTACTTAATGACCATGAAGTGTCACCAAGACTAAATTTATTAGCATCTATAGCATTTTGAATCAAATATTCAGGCTTTGCAAAGATTTCTGTTGTTAAAAGGTATCCTACAAATAATACTCCACCAATCATGATTACAGATTGCATTACATCCGTCCAAATTACAGCTTCCATTCCTCCCATTAAGGTATAAACTATAGTTACTGCTCCAATAATTACAATAAGAGTTCTAATATCAACATCTATGAATGAAGTTAGTAACAAGGAAGACAGATACAATATGACCGCAGTTCTACCGATCATAAACAATAAAAATGAAAAGGAGGCATATACTCTACCCCATTCCCCAATTTTATCTTCAAGATACTTATAAACAGAAATAATGTTATTTTCCCTATAGTGCGGAATCACATATTTTGTGACAAACCAAGTTACAGGGATTGCGGTCATCGCAAAAATCAATGGATGCCAATTTGAATCAAATGCTTTTCCAGGTACCGCAATATAGGACACACTACTTGTATAAGCACTCATTACCGCAATTCCAGCTGCCCATGCAGGGATACTCCTACCCGCAACCATAAATTCCTCTGAAGTTTTTGTTTTCCTAAAAAAATAGATCCCCATACCCACCAAAATAAGACCATAAATAATTAATATTGAGGTATCAATGGTGCCAAGCTGGTAATTCATGATTTCTATATTTTAGGTTAGATTAATATACTACCTCGACCCAAGGGTACGAAGTAGTAACATAGGAATTCTCTTCTTATTTCGATGCAAGTGCAGTGGAATTAAGTCCTTTTTAGCTATCGCCCTGTGATTCATATTCTGCGATATACTCTTTGATTTTTGCTCTTTCTTTCGTTTTAAATTTACGCAGTGGATGGGCCATATAATCATTGCATATTCCCATAACTGACAAGGCCGTTTTTGTTCCTTTTGTAAATTTAGAAGTATATTCTCCTACATTGTAAATTGTGTCGTATAATTTTAATACTTTTTCTCTTAGAATTGATATTTTGGAGCTGTCATTTATGAGAGACGCTTCATATAAATCGACAAACAATTTTGGGAAAAAATTCGCCCCTCCTGCAACAGCACCATGTCCTCCGTAAATAATAGTCTCCGGGAGAAACATTTCGGTACCTGTTATGATAGAAAATTCAGGTGAATCTTTAAATTCCTCAATTAAAGAATACATATAGCCCATATCACCAGAACTATCTTTAATACCAATTACTCCTAATTCTTTAGCCTTTTTTACCGTTTCCAATGAAAGATGTAATTTCGTACAACTAGGCATATTATATAACATTACAGGCAAGGGTAATAATGGAATTAAATCTTCCAAATAACTTGACATTTCATCTTGAGAAATTGGAAAATAATACGGTGGCGCAACAACAACCGAGTCTGCTCCTGCTTCTTTTGCATGGTTTGCAATGTCAATAGATCCTTCAAAAGAAGTATCGGTTATTCCAACCAGAACAGGTATACGATGATCAACAAATTTACAGGCATTTGTAATAAGTTCTTTACGCAATGCATAACTCAAACTGGGACCTTCTCCATTTGTACCAAGTAAAAAAATACCATGCACACCACCTGAAATTAGGTGCTCTATTAATTTTTCTAATCCAATGAAATCCAATTCACCATTTTCAGTTAATGGAGTGATCATTGGCGGGATAATTCCTTTTAAAGGCAAGTTCATTTGATCTTAAATTTATATTCTTTAACAAAGAAAATTCAAATCGAATCAATTCACCACAACAATATTATTTAAATTACATATTATATTAACATTAATTTCATTTTTAATGTGTAAATTTGAATAATTCAGTTAATATAGTAAATATGGAATTTGTTTTTGAAAAAATATTTGTTCCGGATAGGCACTCTTTTATATCAAGAAAGCTGCCTTTGCAATCCAAGGCCAGGATCCATTCTCATAAGAATTTTGAATTAAATTTTATTACTTCAGGAGCTGGAAGAAGAATTGTCGGCGATCATATTTCTGGTTTTGAATCTGGTGATCTGGTACTTCTAGCCCCAAATTTACCTCATTGTTGGGAATTATTAGATCATGAAGAAGGGATTGACCCATCTTGTATAGTAACTCATTTTTCAGAGAACATCATCAATTCCGATTTTTTTAAGATGCCGGAACTTGAGGATTTGGTAAAACTATTAAAACAAGGCAATAGAGGAATTAGATTTAAAATTAAAAACAATACAGAAATAAAAAATATATTGGAGAAAATGTCAGAGAGTGAGGGTCTTGATTACTATATTGAGTTTCTTAAAATATTCAACTTACTTATTAAGGTCGAGGATAGAGAAGAGTTGTCAAATCCTTCAAATGAATCATCGGTTTTTTCGAAAAATCTTGAAAAAATAAATAAAGTTTACAAATACGTTTTTGAAAATATTCATGAGGGCATTAATTTGGAAGAAGCAGCTACTGTTCTAAATATGGCACCTAGTTCATTTTGTCGGTTTTTTAAAAAGAAAACCAATGTAACATTTATGGAATATGTTAAAAGTGTAAGAGTGGGAATTGCGGCAAAATTATTGGCGGAAACAGATAAGCAAATAACACATATCTGTTTTGAAAGCGGATACAATAATTTAGCAAATTTCAATCATTATTTTAAAGATCTTATGGGTAAAACCCCTTCTGATTATCGCAAAAGTTTTAGGTAAATATACTTCCCCAATAGTTGATTATTATTTTAATTCCATAAATAACCAGGAAATTTTTACTTTCTTCCCATTATATTAATCAATAATCCTAAAAAGAAAATAGAAAAGGAAATTAAACTTATTGGTGGCATTCCACCAGGCCAGTTTACCGTACTTGTCCAGCCGGAGTATCCCATAAAGAACAAATGTACACTCATAAAAAGCATGGCGTAAATAATAAAAGTTTTGGAACTAATTATGGAGATAATTCTTTTGTCCTTAATCAGAATAGGCTTAAAATTAATATTGTAAACCCACAACAAAATAAAACTTAAAATACCTCCTAATATACTCAAACCTCCATTGATGGAAAGACTTCCGTCATCCATGAAAAATTTATCATAATATTTTGGATTTAAAATGGTTATACTCATCAATATATGAATAAAAGCATATAAAAAACCAATCAAACCTATTGATTTTTTCGTATCTAACCGGCTTTCAGATATTCTCACACCTAAATTTTTTAATGGTTTCATAGAAAAATTAATGGTTAAAAGAAGTAAGGAAGCAAGAGATATTCCCTTGTTTAAAACAAATATTGGCAAGTCCTTCCAAGGAACTATACCAAATATTTGATACCGCATCACTGCATAACCTATCGATAAAAATGTTAAGGTTATGATAGTGCCTTTGGCATATTGCTTTTTAATTAATTCAGTCTTCATTATAGTAACAAATCAATTATTATCTAAAAAAAAACAGGTTGAGTCCATGCAAAAAAGCGTTCATTGGAAGATGCCAATGATCTGGAATATGTAATTTTTGCTCGAAGGTATTTTAATCCTGAAGGGATATTGATCTTGGCAGAATTACCCTTTGACTTTTGGATAATTTTTCCTCCATCAGCTATAAATTCAATAGTATATCCTTCATCTTCTTTCTCCGTTTTATAACCAACTAATAAGGGACTCTCTAACTCTTTTAAAGTTTTCTGTACATCAATTTTCACCTTATAAACTTTGTTGTTTTTGATAATTTCTTTCAGCATAACACCATTTGAAGAATAAAATTCTCCCTGAGTCATGGCATCTGTAATAGAATTAGATGTCAATTCTTTACTTTGAACCATTACCCAACCTCTACCTGGATTACTTTCATCAATAGCCCATTTTTGAAAAAAGTGGGCATCATCAGAAGATACACCATATATTTTCCTTCCGGCTGTTAATAAGGAATCCCATTTCATTTCCATGGATGCATGTTCGTCATTACCCCAATTATTAACATCCGGATGACCATTGTACAATTCTATCATATGCAAACGTTCCACTTTTGCAATATCAACAGCTGAGGCTCCTGAATTCCAATTAGGGTGATTTAATATAGCTACCCCATTGGCGCTTCTAATAGAGTCAGTATGTTTTTGCATCAAATAGATTTTAAAATTTTCAAATCGATTATTCTTTATAGTTGATAGTTCATTAGGATATTGTGGAAAAACTTCTCTGCTAATATTCATACCTGTTGTATGAATATGTTTATAATCTGAAACCTCTTCCCCGGGAATCAAAATAAAATCACTTCTCCTTTTCTTTGGTAGATTTATACTTTTAGGATCAATAAACTGATTGTGCTCACTTAAAATTAAAAAATTATAATCTCTATCCAAATACCAAAACGCAACCGTATCAGGATGTGTATCGGCATGGCCACTCAATACTGTATGTGTATGTGTGTTACCCTTAAACCATTTCAACTTACCTTCCTGAGAATAAGCAAAAATGTAATTAAAGATGAACAATAAAATAATAATTTTTTTCATGATTCCTTTTTTAACTATACTAATAACTAACTATCTTTCTTATGGTTTTTTATAAATAACTTTATACAAGTTTAGAACAAAATTAACGATTAATCTTTCATTTATATTTCTCAAAATTAAATTATTTTATTTCATAACCATAAATTATTTGACTAGAATCTGCTCCCCAACTATTTGAATTATAATGATCGCTAGAACCTTCTACTCCTACAGCAATGTCAATTTTTAGCCCTTTTTCAATCAAGGCCTTACCATTTATATCTTTTAGAAATCCAGCCATTTCAACTTTAACCTCAACCTCTGATCCATCTGGGGAAAGCGAAATTACAATATCTTCACTAGTCCCTTCAGTATAATCTTCTGTTATGAATCTGGAATTTTCTCTATGAACATATTCCATCTTATATCTATCTCGTTGGTTGCCATTTTTATCCGTTCTAGAATAATAAGAAGGACCTAGCTTTAATTCACCACTTAAAACTTCCTTTTCAGCACCAATCCCAGTAAATCCAAAGAAAGTTTTCACAAATTTATTTCCAATAAATTCGAATTGAGCCTCACTATCATCACCAATTGGAATCCCAAAGTAACAATTGTCATCTCGTGTTGGTGGATATCCAGTTTTTGAATTTCTATCTACATCAATATAAGTATACCAGTAATACCTGCCCTTTTCTCCTGTTCTACCATGTGCACCTGCAACTCTCGAATAAAAGTAAATATATTTACTATCATTTGTCACTTTAAATTCCAATAAATCAGTATCCGGGTTTTCAAATAGATATGATACAAAATCACCTTTTATATCCGATATTCCTGATATGTTTCTCCAATCCCTAAAATCGCCATCAATTTTAATTGAATCCGGATTCCTTTTCGATGTATCGACACTTTTATTTATGCTTAAATAAAGATCCGATTCAACAATATTGATCTTTTGAGAATAGCCTCCTTCAAAAGTTAAAGAAATCATATCTCCATTTCCTAGTTGGCTGGCACCCTCAATTAATTCTGGCCGAAATGCCTCTTTTCTATTTGTTAATTTTGAGTTGAGCGTATTACAACTGGCGATTTCAACTTTTTCACCATTGACAATACCAACTAAAATTAATTTTGAGTTCGACTTTTGATGAATTATTTCAAATTGCATACTGTTTAATAATTCACCATTTTTTCCGTATAAATCTATCGGAAGATACCGATTTAACTGTTTTGTCTGTTCTTCGTCATTACTAGGTTCTATCTTCAACAATAAATTATTAAACGGATCGAATTTAAGATTTCCTGAAGGTATTTTTAATAACGGGAATTGCCCTGAATCTATTCTATTATTCTTGACAAAATTACCCTTTTCATCAATAAATCCAACGGGCCTCTCATTGTATTTCTCAGAATACCCACCTACTATTAAATTATTATTCTCAGAATACACTCTTCCATCCCACACAGGAATCGCTTGATTATTTGACTTGAATACTGTTTTGCTTTTAACATAAAAATCCAAATTGAAATATTCCGCTGATTTTTTGATCCGGATTTTTCCATTTTTTATAATCAAATCATCCTTGGATATAGTTACCGTAAAATATGGAGATGATTCTGTGTTCTTATCATATGGTTTTAAACCATTTTCGCTTAGAAATACTGCATGAGAAGGATTTCCATTTTCATTTAAATATTGATTGCGAATAACATCCAACTTACTTTTTTGAAAAATTTTTGAATCCTCAGATGCTCTGTGTAAACCATCAGCCTGAGCCATTGATCTATTAAAAGCTAATACAAGTAATACTGTTAATAATTGTTTGATTTTCAATGTTTAGAAATTATATTTAGTAAAGAAACGAATTTATCATAAATTCAATTGAAGCCAAACAAAACTATTATTTTACGCTTTAAAAGATTTCGTACTTTTTGCTGAAAATGCATTAAAAATTATCTGCATTAAATTCAAACAAAGCCCTTAGACTCTCTCTGTTTAGAAAGAGGCATTTTGGTTAATTTGTATTTGCCTTGGCAACAAAGCAGGTTGAAGAAACAACTGTAATAAAATCTTAAAATAGTTCAATAAAATCCTTTGTTATCGAAGTGTAACCATCAATTATTTGATCCGCTTTTAATAAATTAATGGGGTCTTCTGTATTGGTTATGGCTATACATTTCATTCCCGCAGAAATTGCTGATTGAACGCCATTTTCAGAATCTTCAATGACCAGGCATTCACTGCATTTCACATTTAATTTCTCTGCAGTTAATAGATAAGGCTCGGGATCTGGTTTTCCATGTTTGACATCTCTTGCAGTAACTAAAATTTTGAAGAATTTCTTAATTTTTAATTGATTTACTACAGAATGAACCTCTTCAAAGGTGGAACTGGATGTAAGGGCCAGTGTAAAATTTTTACTAAGATTCATAATTAACTCGACAACACCAGGATAAACAATTAAATTTCCCTTAATTAAACGCTGATATCTTGATGATTTTAAAGAGATCAAATCGCTAATATTTTGATTTTTAACACTGAATTTTTGAAAAATATCTTTAAAAGAAGCCATATCAGTTCTACCCAAACATAATTCTCTGTATGTTTCCGAAGTTAGATGGATTCCAATTTTTTCAAATACTTGTTGTGTAGCCAGTTCATGGATTTCTTCGTCATCGGTAATTACACCATTCATATCAAAAATTATGGTTGATATCATATTGAGTTTATTGTTTTTCTTGATCCAAAGGTTAAAAATAATAATTCTTATAAAATCTAAGCATTTAATTCTGCCTTTATCTTATTCTCCAAATCAATGATTTGATTTATATGTTTTTCCGCGATTTTTTGATGTATTTTATCAAAATGTAATATGGGTTCCCTAACATTTGGTGTGGGATAAATGGATTGTTTGAATAGCAATTGTTTAAAAAAGTGAATTGAAATGTCCAAATGTTGGTTAGAAAATGCTAAGACAGGTAATATTTGATGGAACAAACTTTCTGCTTTATCGTATTGACCTACAACGAATAATCTATAAATAGAAGTGTAAATATAATGCATACCTGTAGGCATAAAAGCATGTACCCCTCGTTTTAACCCTTCCATCATTTGGGATACAGCCCATCCACCACTTACATTTAATTTAAAATCTGTCAATTTTAAGATTCTTGAATATTTGATTCCGGCAGGCACGGTTTCTATTTTCAGACATCGAAAAGATGGAACATTTTCAAATAATTCACAAATCAACTCATCTGGTAAACCATATCCCGAAGCATTCCAATCCTGCAACATAATCATTTCCGGATTCAGTTCTGCCAATTCCATAAAATTACTTTTGAATTGCAATTCATCATGAAATGGAATTTGAAACAATACATTTCTACAACCTAGATTAAGATACGATCTTAATATTTTCTTACTTTTAAAAATATCAATTTCTCCTGCGCCTGCAATAACAGGCACCTTATCTTCTACAGTTTCAAGCACGGTTTCAACCATTTTCAATCTTTCAATATCTGACAATTTATAAACCTCTGAGGCCATTGCCGGAACTAAAAAGCCAGCAACTCCAGCCTTCAAAGCCTCCCTTACATTGTGCATCAATGCTCCATAATCAATAGTATCATCGTTGGTAAACGGAGTATTAAGAACTGTTACAATTCCTTTTAATGGAAATAATTTTTTTTTCACCTTAATTGATTCTAATAATTAAAAATATGATTCCTTTTCACCATCTTCAAATGACAATTTCCACCGGTCATTTTGTTTTAGGAGATAATTATATTTTTTTTGTGCAAAATCCGGCCTCATAGAAACAAAGCAACAGAAGGATATCTCTTTTTCAATTTTATTATTAGTTAGTTGACTTTATTGGTGGATATGCCGAAGATGGCACATATGCCTCTTTAATTATTTCTTTAAATCTATTAACTTTTTCGGGTTGAGAGGAGGCCAAATTATTCTCCTCACCCAAATCATTTTCTAAATTATAAATTTCAATTTTCCCTGTTGAATTATCAATTATACCTTTCCAATTTCCCCATCTTGCGGCTTGAAAAAACTCATCACGAGAATGACCATAATCCCAATATAAATAGTCATGTAATTTTTGCTTTTCACCCAATAAAGTAGGTAATACAGAAATTCCATCGGTCTCATTTTTAAATGGTAAACCCGCGAGATCAGCAGCCGTTGGCAGAAAATCCCAGAAAGCCCAAACTGCATCACTGGATTTTCCTTGAGCCACTTTACCTGGCCAACGAACAATCATTGGGATTCGGATTCCACCTTCATACATATCTCTTTTTACGCCACGATACGCTCCGCTACTATTAAAAAATTCTGGTTTATGTGCCGTAGAATCACAAGGACCATTGTCACTCGTAAAAAAGATAATTGTATTATTGTCGAGCCCTAGTCCTTGTACTTTATCAAGAATTTTTCCAACGTCCTGGTCAATCATATGAACCATGGCCGCATAATTCTTTTCAACCTGTGGCCAATCCTTATTGGAATAGGGCTCATCACTGGGCACAATTTGAGATTCAGGTGTGCTTCTACTATAATCAGAAAAATGAGGTAAGGTATAAGCCACATATAAAAAGAAAGGGTTTTCTTTATTCTCATCAATAAAATTTAATGCCTTTTGCGTAAACTTATTATGGGTGTATTGTCCCGTTTTACCTCCCCTATTTTCGCTAAGAAGGTCAATTTTATCATTCTCCCATAGGTAATCGGGATAATAAAAATGTGCTTGATCCTGATTTAAATGCCCATAGAAATAGTCGAATCCCTGATAGTTTGCTACACCCCATGAGCCTGGATTTCCAAGACTCCATTTTCCTATGGCACCCGTAGTATACCCTGCTTGTTTTAACACTTCGGCAACTGTTAAATCATCAGGTTGAAGAAAAACACCATGAGGGACATTATCCCGAACTCGATTGTGTCCATTATGCATCCCAGTCATGATAGAACTCCGTGAAGGAGCACAAACCGAAGAACCTGCATAAACCTGAGTAAAACGCAGTCCTTCTGTTGCCATTTTATCAATCTCAGGTGTCTTTATCATTTTTTGACCATAACAACCAACATCACCAATTCCCAAATCATCTGCCATGATAAATATGATGTTTGGTTGTGTTTTAAAACTGCTTTGTGCCTTGGATAGAAACGACTGAAAAACAAAAACAGTCAATAATAAAAGTAGTATGTTTGATTTCATTTTATATATTTAAAACTTTGAATTTCTGTTTATTACCTCTAAAGATTTGATAAATGCATGATCATTTTTAAATCTAAATTATTTTCTAATTCTAAAAAAATCATTCAATACCATGAAATTCCAATCTTCTTCTTCACTTTTTTTATAATAAAATCGAAGTCTTTCCCCTCCTTTTTTTTCGATGAAATCTATTTCAACAGGATGTATACCCTTTCTCAATGCGATGGCACCAAAAGATCCTACTATTTTATTACCGTTATCTATAGTTCCACTTGTTCCATCCATGCAAATCATCTTATCATGAATTTTCAGTGATCCGGTATCATCAGCCTTGCATCTGAAATAATACAGACCATCTTCAGGTATTTCGATATAACCTGTATATTTTATTCCGAAATTGTTTTTATTTATAGCTATATCTCCCACATTAAAATTATTTGTAATCCCTTTCTTAATAGCTGTTAATTGTTTAAAATCAGGAATATTAGTCCAATTACCTTCATAATAAGAATAAGATAATCCGGGTATCATATTCTTAATTTTCTTCCCTTTTAAATAAGATATTTTTTCATAATATTTTATAGAAGGAGCGGTTCTTTGACCTTTATCATTGGTCAATACAACCTTAAGATTTGAGTTTTCTTCAATCTGCAATTCTTTTGGAAAAATTATTGAGTTTGAATTTTGATCATTAACTCGTAAATTAGTTTGAAGAAAATTAAATGGATGATCAAATGATATCGAGGTTTTTTGAATAAACTGTGGCGTCATCGGTTTAAAATAATCAGGACTACTTGGAGCTATAGAGAAATCAGCATTTCCATCCAAATAAAAGTCTTTGTATTGGTCACCTTCATAACTTATTTTCCAATAATATTGTAAGAAGCCAAGCTCTGAAAACATGATAGGTTCTTTCGCCTTTAATGATATTTCCAAGAAGCTTTCCTCACCTGGCATTAATCGTAGGTTTTTCTTTGCAGGAAATATTTCTACTTGATGATGGTGTAAAAAAGACAGGTCCAATTGTAAAGGAACTTCAGCAGTATTATTGAATTGAAAATAAACAGTTCCATTTTTAAACTCATCGCCTTGGTTTGTTAAAACAAGTTTTTTAAAACTGGTATTACTAAATAAGGCACGTGCCATTTTATTTGTAGTTTCATCGACAATGTCATGAGATAAGATCCCATCCAATCTCAAATTTGCCATAACAGGTCCTTTGTCTGTCATCGTCATCCAAACGATATGATCAAATTCACCAAATCTAGTCCCTCTTAATCTGCTACCTCCCCCAGTAGTACCTAGCACATAATAATTAGACTTCTTTCTTTCTATATACTGATAATGATGCTCATGACCTGCAATTACAGTATGTTTTCTGTTTTCTAAAGCTTCTTCTATCTTTTCAAATCTACCATTTGTGTTGTATTTCCATACGGGATGATGTACTAAAATGAATGTCCATTTTACCTCTTTATTTTCTTCAATCGTTTTCAGAGCATAAGACGTTTGTGCTTCTGTAAGATTATAATCATCATCATCATTGGAATCTAAAGTAATGAATAAAACATCTTTATAAATAAAACTATAATACCGTCTTCCATACAGTTGTTCCCATTCTTCCTGCATTACAGTATTGGTGATATCATGGTTTCCAGGAAGATAAAAGAAAGGCATTTTTAATTTTTCTACTTTCAAATTAAAATCATTCCATTCCTTTCGAATCTGTTCTCTGTTTTCGGTATAACCCTGAATAAGATCACCAATACTCAATACAAATTCAGGCATCATCATATTCAATTTATCTATGGCCATATCAAATATTCCAATCCGTGAACCACCTGTATTATCACTTACTAGAGCAAACTGAAAATTTGCCGGATCATTGTAAAATTCAAGATTTGTCCAAGGTTTAAGTGGTTCAGTTACATCTGTCTTAAAGGGACTATTCTTTTGACTGTGAATAGAAAATGGGAGTAAAAAAATTATTAATAAATAAATTAAATTTTTATTTTTCATGGGTTTAGAATTTTCGTTCTTTATATATCATGATGAATGTTGCATTACTTTATTGTAATTTTATCTAGAAATATCTTTTAGTACATGTCGAGGTATCGATCTCAATTGTTCATTTGCAAAATCCATACATCGGTCACTCTTGATTGTTTTCTCCAATTGAGATGTTCTTCATCTGGCTTATCAAATGTGATTTTTAATTTTCCATCTTTTATTAAATCTTTAGGCAAGGGGAATTCTTTAAATTCCTCAAATCCTTTTTCATATTTAGTTGGTTTTAATCTTTTACCATTGGCTCTTAATAAAGCCTCACCATATCCTGAAACTCTAATCATATAATCAGTATTTGAATCTAGCTCGTCATATTCTAAAACCGGGCTGAATTGAAACAACTGTGTTGAAAGCCTTTTTCTACTTAAACCATTGTTTTCCCATAAATAATCAATCGCATCATCAGTTTCTGAAGTCACATGTTTGGCATCTGCACTTGAGATATTATCATAAAAACTTCCTTCACCAGGGTTTTCATAGTTTCTAATAAAATCGAGTTTCGATATTTTCGCTTGTTCTGATTTTAATTGTTCAATCTCTTTAAACTTATCTTCCAACCACCATCTATTATTCAATGGATAATCTATAAAGTCTAAAATGGCACCTCTTTCTGCTCCTGAGGCCTTATATTTTTCCACACTTGTTTGGGCTCCAACAGATTGAAATAAATCTTCGGCCAATTCGAATACTCTTTGTTTTAGGTCTTGAGAAACAAATTCTCTATCGGCTTTCTGAATATGATTTAACGCGTCTATCATTGCTTTATCAGCTCCAATTGTATTTGCTTTGTCTAAAATTTGATATGCTACCATCTCAAGATTTTTTTCATAAACTAATCTGTCTTGTATATAAGCATCATAATAAGCCCGCATCACTAATTGTTGCCACCTCCAATTTTCAGCAAGTTGTGGGTTTTCTCCTTCCAATTTTTTCCAAAGCTCCAGTGTTTCTCCAATAACTTTATTTCCTATTACTGGACCCACCCAATTTTGTTCCAAACCAAGAATACCATCGGCCGCAGTCTCTGCTACTTTGGAACCAAAAAAGAATCGGCAATATTCTACCATTATGTTTCTAACGTCTGCTTTTGAGTCCCAACCTACTTGACTCCATAAGACTTTATTTACATCGTCATGAGTACCATCTGAATAGGATAAAAAACCATCAGAGTAAATTGCATCTTTATTATGAACTTTCTTATAATAATTAGGTTGAGGGTTACATGGTTCTCTTCCTAAAGTTAATGCAAAGGCTTGATCCCACCTTTCTACCGGGTAAGAACATCTAACAGTATGGGTAATATCAGGATACGATCTATGCTTATATTTTTTGGGCAATCTTTTTCTTTCTTCATCAATTGGAGGACTGCTTGGCCCATATACCAAACCCGTAAGCCAATCCGGACTATTCTCTTCTAAATAATTAAAGAAATAGTCAACCTTTTCCTCATTAAAGCCTTGAAGTGATACCCAAATTCCCGCTTCAGGATGATACTTTTTTAAGATCTGTGCCAAGTCTTTTAAAAACGGTATCAATACTGAAGGATGGTTTTCACCAGGATCTCCACCGGGAACAAATAATCCGTCCAATCTTGGGCATGCTGCAAAAAAAGATTCTTGAGCTTCTAAACCCTTATTATGTGCATTTTCAATGGTTAAATCATGGGGTGCCGGAGTCCAAACCCAATACTCCGCATCATATTTTTTACATATATTGCTTAGGCTTACTTCCATTTCTTGAGGGTTCACCTTAAAATGTGGGCTAGAAGTGGGTTTTTGAAGAGGGATATTTTCAAAACTATTGGCACCAAAAAGCACCTGCTCTCTAAAGTGCTGATCAAACTGCTCCACAGTCCATGAATCCCATGAATTCGCGGTATTTCTATAGCCAAACTGATGTCCTCGTAAGCCATATTCGGGAGATGTTGATACATCTATTTTTTGACTGACAGAAATTTTACCTTTTACCATGATAGCGGTTCTTAACAATTTACCGATTCCGAAAAGAACACCTCTGGCGTCTCCACCGGTAATCCATAATATATTCTTCCCGTTTTTTATCTCATGCACAATTCTATATCCCTCTTTTTTTAATTCAGGTAAATCATCACCCTTACGATTCGGAATCGTCTCGCCATACAAATTCATATCTGAAGTAAGTGCTAATGCAATAATTGTGTTGGCATTCCAATTATCAACTATTTGAAGCTGTAAAGAAGTTCTTTTTTCAATTTCTTCAATGAGTATATTTCCGGCAGTTTCACGAACAGGCATTTTAATACTTGGAGAAACCAAGATGATGGCATTAGACAGATTTAATTCTTTATCAATTGGCTTAGAACAGGATATACATATTAGTAAGAGAATGATTAACTTTGAGTTTTTCAACAATAAATTCATTTTTTAATAATGTTTTTAATTAAATCCCGATCCATTTCTATGGGGTAATTGAAGAAGAAAAATTAATTCGAATTGAATAAATCAAGATATAACTAAAATTATTCAATCATTTCCGTTATACCCGATTCTCTATAAGTTAGGTATTATTTTACCCTAGGAATAATAATACTTTTCAATTATTAAGAATTGCGAAACTTAGTCATGTTTCAATTCAAAACTATCTATAATTCCACCATCACTTCCATCTCCATTCATTTTTCTTGCCGTATACTTTAAATGTTTACCGTTTATTTCCATAACAACATAGTGATAAATATAATACTCACCCTCATCGGTTTCATTATTATCTAAGGTAGCCTTATGATCTGGAAAATCAATCTGTTCCCATTCATAATATTTATGATTGTCTAAATTAGAACCTCCACCCCCTGTAATCACATAGGCCGCATTATTACCTTTACCTGTTTTGGGGTCATATGGTGGATGAGGTAAACCTCTTTCATAGTCGTGCGTATGTCCACTTAAAACCATATCCACATGATTTGCCTCCATGATTGGAACAATATACTTTCGTAAAGGTGGTTCACCATCATAAGGTCCACCTGACCATGCTTCGGAATATGGGGGTTGATGCATTAAGGCAAAAATCCATTCACTTTTCTTGTTGGCATCTTTTAAATCTTTTATAAACCAATTGTATTGCTGGCTGTTTATGGCGATCCCTTCTCCTTCAGTAAAATTTGCCTTGTTCGGATCTAAAAAAATAAAATGTGAATTTCCATAGTCAACAGAATAAAAATATTCGGTGCTTCCGGCAGAATTTAAAGGATTATTGACATATTTTTCAAAAGGAGGAACAAGCCTTGTACCACCAAAACCTCCATATTCATGATTTCCTATTGCAATATACGTCGGGATGGAGCCACTGACATGACGGAGAGGATAAAAATACTCATCAATCCATTCCATTTCATTTACACCTTTGGATACAACATCTCCAACATTTAAAATCAAATCCGCATTTTCTTTGGCCATCATCTTTACCAGATTCTCATGTACTTTGGGGTAAGATCTATTATCGCCATAAGCTATAATCTTAATGGATTCATTTTTATCCTTCTTAGTTTGAAAGGTGTTGATAACACTGGTTAAATTAAATATCTCCACTTTATAATTATACCTTTCACTTCCCTGAAGTCCTACCAGAGTAACCTCATGCATGGTTTTTAAAATTTCATTTTCCTTTACAACCTTATCAAATCTACCAGCTTGCCCATACAAAACCTTACCATAACTGGGATATGCTGTTTCCCACATTATCGTAACACTTTCCTCTTGAACATTTTGTATATAGGGAGGAATTAAAAAGGCTGGTTGATCCAATAATTTTGTAGCTACACCTTTCATTGCATTATTAGCATAATTAATAATTTCAGCATCATCTGATTCCTTATTATCTTGAATCACTTTTATAACCTCATTAACTATTTTCATGTCAGGAGTAGGATGCCTTTCACAATATCTGTCCAACCTATCAAAGTTCAATTTCATTGACTTATAAGCAATTCCCAGTTTATATGCCTCATCCGTTATTATTTTAACACTACCTAAATCTCCACTACCCCATTCGTTAGTTACTTTAATTGCAATGTTTAAGGATTCATTAACTTTAGCTGAATTGGTAAGCATAATATTGCCTTCACCTCCTCTAAACTTTTGAAAAAATTTCCCATTAATCCATATTTCGCCTTTGTCATTTGCATTTATTGTTAATCGTATTGCTCTTCCTTCTACTTTAAAACCATCAATCACATTCGGTATCTTTAGTTCCTTTCTATACCAGGCATGTTGATACTCACCACGCCAACTATTGTTTAATTTTCTTTCTTCCCAATTGGAATCATCAAAATTCATTTGAGAAGCATCATCATTAGCCTTCATTTTAAACTTCCAATCATTCAAAATATTCCCGGTTTTAGGAGCCTGTATGTCAAATGAAGACAAGAATTCACCATACCCTACAGGCATACCTACTAATCTTGCATTGAAAAATCGGCTGTTATAATTACCATTTCTGCTTTTGATTTGAATACTATATTTTTTCCCTGTTTTAGCGGCATATGTTAGTACAGCCTTGTTGCGATAACCACTTACCTGAAACAGTTCTTTGCCATCAACATATACAGTAGCTGAAGGACTAACATGAAAATGGAGAATGATATCTAGTCCCTCAAAAGATTTTGGGATGATTACTTCTTGTTTAAACCATTTGATTCCTTGTTTATCCCAAAAAGGTATATTCAAATTCTCTTTTTTCCAAATCGATGAATTATCCTTCATCACTTCTTGAATGGTCAATTCCCCTTCATGGGCCAACCACTCATTTATTTCAAGATAAGGATGAGGTTCCAACTCTTGAATAATCATTTTTGATTGAGCACAAATGGTTAAATTTATTATTAATAAAAAGATACTGAATTTTAAGGTTGTTTGTTTCACTTCAATCAAATTTAGATATACTATTGTTACACGAGACAATTTGCCTAGAATCCCAATTTACATGTAGCAAATATCTAAGCGAATTTATAAAATTGGCATGCTATTCAAATCTTCTGAATTCGAATTCGCCTATGTTAATGAAGAAGAACCCATCAAATTAAAACTGGAATAGATGAATTATTATATGGTATATTAATAGTAACCAAATACTTCACTACTTCGTATCTCTTCTTTTCACTGTAATCGTATCAAATTCGTTTCCATCAATATCAATCACATGTAGAACAGCATTTTTTTCATTCACTTCAACGTTTACAAAATGTTCTATCTCTTTGTATTTAATTGTTTCCGGTTGCGGCGCATCAACTTTATACAATGGAGCACCCGCTCCTGCTGCCGTTATAAAATGTACGCCGTTTGCCATTGCATGATGGTAATGATGATCATGACCGTTTAAGAAAACCTGAACTCCATGTCGCTCAAATATATCTCCCCAAAATTTACGTGTCATAATAGATTCTTCCACTCTACTTTTCTTTACACTATATAAGGGCTTGTGTTGGAATACAAAAATAAAACCGGCCTCATTGTTTAATTCCAATACTTTTTCCAACCATTTTTTTTGTGTATCAAAATATTCTGAAAAGGCTTTTTGCCAAAAGGTATCACTATTTGCATCACTTATATAATTAGGTTCATCGATTTGGATTCCTTCACTATCCAATACAATAAATAGAGCATCCCCTACAGTAAAGTAATAATAACGTTCATTATTCGGTAAATCGAAGAAATCATAATAATAAGGTGAATCTTTTTCATGGTTGCCTAATACCGGGTAGTAAGGTGTGTTTTTCATCATTTCTTTATTTACTTTAAAGAAAGCTTCCCAATCGCCAATAGACCTTCCATTTGCGACTAAATCTCCAGAATTGACAACAAACCTTGGATTCTTCTCCATCATTTTTTTAACAATTTTTGCATGCACATCATGTCTGTTTCGTGAATCACCGATAGCCACAAAATTAAATGGGATAATCTTATCCGGAAAGGTGGTTAAAACACCTTTTCCTTCATCTGAACCATCATTCAAAACATCATAAGAATAACTGGTATTGGGCTTTAAATTTGCCAAATGAATTTGATGCTGTTGGTATTCACGAATAGTATCCTTCTTACCCAAGGGATCAATAATTATAGATTCACCTTCAAGAGTTGACCAACTTAAAGTAACATCCTTGGTACTCATTTGTTGAATATAGGGTCCGAAAGCAATTTTGTTAGCCCTTTGAGCAATCATCCTTTGAGAGATAACAATAATGGCAATAATTAAAATTAAATTTTTCATATAACTATAATTTGATGAGTTTTTGGCAATGAATTAACTAAAAATGTAAATAAAATTAAACAAAAAAACATTGACAAATAAATTGCAACAGTTATTTGTATTAATTATCCTATAACACAAACAAAACTATAACTAATAGCATGTTTTAATTGCAGTTATATTATTCAAAATGCATAATATGTTAACCGTTCATTTATTTTTTAAAATTTAAATTTGTTTTGTAAATTAACCACGCATTTAATTGAATTTTATACAGGAATTAAGTTTTACGATTTATTATGAAAAATAAAACAGTTTTAGGAATAGATTTCGGATCAACAGCCGTCCGGGTATTGACCATGGATTTAAATAATGGAAAAGTTTTATCCTCCGTAGAACATACTTATGAGCAGGGTGCAAATGGTGTTTACCTTTCTGATTCTAATAGTTTACTGGCTCGACAAAATGCTATGGACTATGTTCAATCCATGAAGAAAGCTTTGGGAAAGGCTAAATTAAAAAATAACGAGTTGGGTATTGAAATGTCAAACGTTTCGGGAATAGGAGTTGATGCAACGGGCTCTACTCCCTTACCAGTTACTAAAGAGTTAATACCTTTGTCTTCCTTAAAAGAATTTAAAAACAATCTAAATGCCTATGCATGGATGTGGAAAGATCATACTTCCCACCACGAAGCAGATTTTATAACTAAAACCATTGGTAAAAATAGGCCTCAATATTTGGATAAAATTGGTGGAGCATATTCTTCGGAATGGTTTTGGGCAAAGATATTGCACTGCCGGAATATTGATCAAAATGTGTTTGATGCTGCATATACTTGGCTGGAATTAAGTGATTATATTCCCGCAGTATTGGCCGGAGTTAAGGATGCCAACACAATTAAAAGAAATGTATGCGCTGCTGGGCACAAGGGTTTATACAATGATGACTGGAATGGTTTTCCTGATTCTGAATTTATAAAAATATTACATCCAGATCTTCTTAAAGTTTTAAAAACATTACCAGCGAAAACATTTTCCATTGAAAATAATAGTGGAATATTATCCAAGGAATGGGCAAATGAATTTGGTATGCCTCAAGGAATTCCTATTGCCATGGGGATTTTAGATGCCCATGCCGGAGCCATTGGCTCTGGAATAAAAGAGGGCAGTTTGGTGAAAATTATTGGCACTTCTACCTGCGATCTTGTTTTGGGAGATCTACATATAGGAAATTCAAATATTAAAGGAGTTGCAAGCGTTGCAACTGAATCTGTATTACCAGGTTTTTATGGAATAGAATCCGGTCAAAGTGCAGTTGGTGATATTTTAAATTGGTTTATTAATGATGTAATTAAAAACACCAAATCTCATAGCGAATTAACCAAAGAAGCTCAAAAATTAAAAGTTGGATCAAGTGGTTTGATAGCTCTGGATTGGAACAATGGAAATAGATGTATTCTTTCTGATTCCATATTATCGGGCCTGATGATTGGTCAAAGCTTACAAACAAAAGACTATGAGATCTATAGAGCTTTAATTGAAAGTACTGCCTTTGGAGCTAAAGTTATCATTGAAGATATGGAACGCCAAGGTGTTGTAATCAATGAAATAGTAAATTGTGGCGGGATAACCCATAAAAATCCATTATTTATGCAGATCTATGCTGACATTATCAACAAGCCGATGAAAATTGCCGCAATTGATGAAACCGTTGCTTTAGGAGCGGCTTTAATGGGAGCCCATTCCGCCTATTCGGAAAATGGTGAAAATATTTCATATACTGAACTGTCTAGTAGAAGTTGTGAAGTATTGGATAAAGTGTATCAGCCAATTTCAGACCATGTTATTATCTACGACAAATTATATACACTTTACAAAAAATTACATAATGCCTTTGGTATTGAAGGAAGTCAAATAGAAATGTACGCTGTCATGAAGGATTTAATTCAGATTAAAAATGAATCAAGTAATGAATAAAGTATTGAACGATTAAAGTATTGAATGAGAGAATGAGGGAATGATAGAATGAGTGAAGGAGAAAACAGAAAAAATTAAATCATAGGGCTGCTTGTAGAGCGAGATCAAAAAAAGAATTCTTTAGTAAAATAAGTATAGTGGTTGAAGAATCTGATGAATCAGAATTTTGGTTTGAAGTAATTAAAGATACACTATTATCTAAGGAAACTTCGGAATTAGAGAGGTTATTAAAAGAAGTCAATGAATTAATAAAAATAACATCAAAAGCAAGAAATTCCATGTCAAATTAATTTTATTCATTCATTAAATCATTCATTCATTAAATCATTAAATTTAAAATTATGAGCAACAGACTAATAGGCAGGCTACCAAAAGTAGGAATTCGTCCGGTAATAGATGGACGGGAAAGAGGCGTAAGAGAATCTCTTGAAGAACAATGTATGGAAATGGCTAAAAATGCCGCTAAATTAATTGAGGATAATTTAAGGTTCCCCAGTGGTGAAAAAGTGGAATGTGTGATTGCAGATTCAAATATTGGTGGTGTTGCTGAAGCTGCACTATGCGCAGATAAATTTGAAAAAGAAGGTGTTACTGTTTCTCTAACGGTTACACCGGCCTGGTGTTATGGCACAGAGGTTATGGATGCTGATCCAAATACAATAAAAGCAATATGGGGATTTAATGGAACTGAGCGTCCTGGCGCCGTTTATCTGGCAGCTGCTTTAGCTGGATATGGACAAAAAGGTTTACCTACTTTTAGTATTTACGGTCGTGAAGTTCAGGATACGGGTGATACCGAAATTCATGAGGATGTAAAAGAGAAAATTCTTCGTTTCGTAAAAGCAGGGTTGGCTGTTGCTCAAATGAAGGGAAAATCATATTTATCCTTGGGTTATTCATCCATGGGAATCGTTGGTTCTATGGTAGACCAAAACTTCTTTCATGATTATTTGGGAATGCGTACTGA
>JAUXGV010000240.1 GCA_030621915.1 Flavobacteriaceae bacterium | reverse complement strand
CTCAAATGGATGATGTATCATTAAAACATTTTAATTTGAATAAAAAAAAT
The DNA here is from genome assembly GCA_030621915.1 of Flavobacteriaceae bacterium. Classification (GTDB taxonomy): domain Bacteria; phylum Bacteroidota; class Bacteroidia; order Flavobacteriales; family Flavobacteriaceae; genus Lutimonas. Next base: position 3,287 of record JAUXGV010000240.1, on the reverse strand, counting down.
GTTGCTATTTCAGGTTATGATCCTGTAAGTTATTTTTATTATAACCCTAATAAAGGAAAATCATCAATCCAGACAGAATATGAGAGTGTTATATATTATTTTGAAAATGAAAGGGCTAAGGATAAATTTATTGAATCCCCAAAGAAATATATGCCTCAATATGGTGGATGGTGTGCCTATGCTTTGGCAAATAAAGGAGAGTTAATGGCTATTAATCCTAAAACATATAAAATTTCCAATGGTAAATTATATCTTTTTTACGATAAATTTCTTTCTAATACTTTAGGTGAATGGAATAAAGACGAAGATGGATTAAAAATTAAGGCCGATAAAAATTGGGATATAATCTTAGAAGATTAATGTTTGAATGATGTGAAATATTATATTGTTAGAGTATGTGCCCTAATTGCGGCTGTTTTATTAATGCAAACTTTATTTTATAAATTTTCTGCTGCAACTGAAAGTGTTTATATTTTTAGCCAGTTAGGATTAGAGCCATATGGTAGAATTGGTATTGGTATCGTCGAATTAATCACAGCTATTTTATTACTTTTTAGAAAAACTTTTCTATATGGAGCTGTTTTAGGAATATTTATCATGAGTGGAGCAATTTTTTCGCATGTATTTGTAATTGGTATAGAAGTGCTTGATGATCATGGTTTGTTATTTGTTTTAGCGCTGATTGTTTTTGTAACTTGCGCAATTGTGTTATTTATTGAGAAGGACCAATTGTTTTACCTGATTAAAAACAAAAGAAATTTAATCCAAAAAAATCATTAATGTTATTTATAAAAAAGAATTGGTCTAATATTTTGTTTTTTGGATTTATCTTGTTTCTATTTACTCCACTTGGATTACCAACCAGAGCATTTATTACCAAGGGGGTATCATTTGTTACCACTCGACTATTTAGTTTGGATATTGATGAAAATGAAAGGAAATCTTTGAGTTCATATCATTGGACCTTGTCTGATTTAAATAATCAAAAGATAAATTTGGATCAGTTTAAAAACAAGGTTATCATAGTTAATTTTTGGGCAACCTGGTGCCCTCCATGTATAGCTGAAATGCCAAGTTTTCAGGATCTATATGATGACTATAAAGACAAGGTAGTGTTTTTATTTATTGCTCAGGATGATGAAATTAAGGTCAGAAAATTCTTACTAAAAAAGAAACATGATATCCCGGTATATTTCTCTAATTCCCCAAGGCCTCCTGAAATGAATTCCAATTCTTTACCCACAACTTATTTTATTAATAAGGAGGGTCAAATTGTGGTGAACAAAACCGGGGCCGTTGATTGGAATAGTAATAAGGTTCGAAAGTTGTTGGATGAATTAATCAAGTCTTCTTCATCCTCTTCAGATGAGGGTATATAAACTATTATCCATTCTGGTTAATTTAACATGAATTCGACTTAAGCTAGATCTAAATTCGGTATCATACTATTCATTTTAATAGATGATTTTTTCGATTAAAGTTGATCAGTTCGGTAGTGGTTGGGGCTTATATTTCTCAGTTCTTAAAGATCAATAAATTTATTTATGTTCACAATTTGGTGACTTCAACGTGCTTGATGGTGAGGTTGATAAATGTATAAGTGTCGTCAGTAAAACGGTAGATGATTGGTTTGTCGGTTCTTTCTGTCCACGGGTTCACTAACCAATCTTATCGGGTTCTTGTTGAGTTCTATAGAAGCAGGGTGTTTTCAGGCAGGTGGCGCTAAGTGCCTGAATGTCTTTTGGAAAGGTTCTGATTTTTAAAAGTTCGAAATAAATGAACAGGTAATATTTCAATAAATAATAATTCTTACAATTGAAAAATGGCTTTTCCAATCAAAAAGAATATTTTAACAATCATAAATAGAATTATATTAAGTGTATTCTTTTCTCTATTTTCGCAATTGGAAAATTATGAATATTTAAATTACAATTTTTAATAGATAAAATGATGGCAAATAGTAAAACAGTTACAGTTAGAGCAGCAGATAATATTAGAATCTTATCGGCTTCGGCTGTTGAAAAAGCTAAATCAGGTCATCCAGGTGGCGCTATGGGAGGTGCAGATTTTATCAACATCCTATATTCTGAATTCTTAAAATATGATCCAAATCAAATGGATTATCCATTTAGAGATCGTTTCTTTTTAGATCCAGGACACATGTCACCAATGCTTTATTCGGTATTGAGTTTAACAGGTAAATATTCTATGGATGACCTGAAGCTGTTCCGTCAGTGGGGAAGTGTAACGCCAGGACATCCGGAGTTGGATGTGCAAAGAGGGATTGAAAACACGTCTGGGCCATTAGGTCAAGGGCATGTAATGGCAATTGGAGCAGCTATGACAGAACGCTTTTTAGTAGAAAGATTCGGAGATTGGATGGCGCACAAAACCTATACCTTTATCTCTGATGGAGGTATTCAAGAAGAAATATCACAAGGAGGTGGTCGTGTAGCTGGACATTTAGGGTTGAGTAATTTAATTATGTTTTATGATTCAAATGACATTCAGCTATCTACAAAAGTAAATGAAGTAAATAAGGAGGATGTAGCAAAAAAATACGAAGCATGGGGATGGAACGTACTTACGATTGTTGGGAATGATGCGGATGAAATCAGACAAGCTTTAACATCGGCTAATAATGAAACGGAGAGACCAACCATTATTATCGGTAAAACCATTATGGGTAAAGGTGCTGTAAAATCTGATGGAAGCAGTTATGAAGGTATGGTTGAAACTCACGGAATGCCATTGACTGCAGCGGGAGGTGATTTTGCAAAGTCGATAGAGAATTTAGGGGGAGATTCAGAAAATCCATTCCAAATATTCGAAGAGGTTGCCGATTTATACAAAAAGCGTAATGACGAATTAATTTCATGGGCATCTGCCAATAAGGAAATTGAAAAAGGATGGGCAGCAGAAAATCCTGAATTAGCTCAGAAATTAAATAAATTTCTATCAGGAAATATTCCTGAAATTGATTTTTCTGCAATAAAGCAAAGTCCAAATTCAGCAACAAGAGGTGCCTCTGCTGCTGTTTTATCGGTTTTTGCTGAGACGGTAGAAAATATGATCGTTTCTTCTGCTGATTTATCGAACTCTGATAAAACGGATGGTTTCTTGAAAAAAACAACGGCATTTCAAAAAGGAGATTTTTCAGGTGCCTTCTTTCAGGCCGGAGTTTCTGAATTGACAATGGCAGTGATTATGAACGGAATGGCATTACACGGAGGTGTAATTCCAGTATGTGCAACCTTCTTTGTGTTTTCTGATTATATGAAGCCAGC
>JAUXGV010000136.1 GCA_030621915.1 Flavobacteriaceae bacterium | reverse complement strand
GGATATAATCTATTAAAAAATGTTGTACTTCCTTGCCCTTTGAAATAGAAAGGTGTCCGTCATCTGTAAAAGAAAATGGTAAAATAGCTACAGTTTCTTATGAAACACCTAATGTAGAGATCAATAATGCTATTAATAAGACTAATTTATTCATGGGTTTGAGTTTTTACAAATCTAAGGATTTAATTACAATGATTGTGGCAATAAATAGGTTGAGTCCAAGAGAATACTGGATATTGTGAATCGAATTAACCAATTTCCTTTGAACTTTTTAAATTTAATTTTTTACTTTTGGTTTATGGCTATCAGTTCTGTGCCTAATTCATTCGTTAAATTTCATATTATTTGATTTTAACCAATGGTATTTCATGTTGAATAGTGCATTACAAGTATTTAATCAATTACTTCTAACCTCCAAGAAGATTCTCCTGCCACTAAGTCATATTTTATGGATTGACTCCCTCCTGTAGGGCAGCAATTCTGATCATTTTCTTTAAATATGGGATATTTTCTAATCAATTTATGATTCGAGATATAAATTGAATCATGACCTTGATAGCCATAAAAAATAGCATCAGGAGCTAAATCAGATTGTGCAATATTCGGAACATTAATTGGGCTAATGCTCTTATCATTATTCGATGCATATCCATAAATTGTGGCATAAGAACCTGATCCAGTAGATTTGGTAATAATATATAATTCGTCGTAATTATTTTGATCTAAATCTACTTTAAAAATATCAGAAACAGGATCAATTTCCTCCAATATTATAGTCTCATGAACTTCAGAAAAACCCTTTGGTTGTATAGAAACATTACTGATACTTGCGCTGATAAAATTTTCACTAACCTGAAAACTTTTACCAGATTTTGTTTCCAAAAGAATGACTTTATTATTGCCATTATTGGAAAATTCACTGTTTTCACCATTATTTTTTTCTTGAGGTTTTTCAGTATGAGAATTGGGTTGGCCCAATTTGTTTTTTGCTGATTTTTTTCTATCACAGGAATTTAATAGGCTTAAAAAGCAAATACAGAAGATTAAAATTTTCATATGCTATTATGTTTTATTTTTTTTGATAAAATAATAAATGGATATAATAATTAAGGTTGGGAAAATAAATATTAAATCAGCCGGTATTATCTGATTTTTCAACGGCAAAATCCTTACCCATATCCAAATTTAAAAAATATTTTTTATACATCAAATATCTAAAATCAAAAGTATTAAAGGAAGTGTTTTGTAACTTAAATTTTTTGTAAAGTGGATTTGCACCAATTGACCTATTTGCGGCATTTGAAGGAGAGATCAATGATATTGTTTTAATTGTTTTGTTTTTAAGGTTAAATTTATGAATTTTAGGAGATTCATTTGAAACAGGTTTTAGTTGAATTGAGTTTTTTTTGAGAATTTTTCTAAAGAGATATTCAGGTCCGTTCTTACTATTTCCGCCCATAAACAAGATTATATTGATAGTTGGGTTTTTTTTAAGGTGGAATAAAAGGTCTCTTAATAAAATGTTTTCCATACCCAAATCAGACGCATCATTTCTTTTCCGTTCACAACTTTCAACCATATCGCAGATTCCAATTTTATATTTGGTTAAAAATGCTTTGCGTTGTTGAATAGCATCGACATTATTTTTAAATTCTAATTGGAGATTATAAATTTTATCTATAAGTGGCCAAAGCAAACCATATTTACTTCCATAACAAAAGTCAACATCTTCTTCAAATAATGGTCCATTTGAAAACCTAGGAGGCGGAATGGTACCAACAATCAATGATTTTGTTTTTTTAGGAATAAATGGTTCATATGGATGTAAATGCTTAAACATCATTTCTGAAAGTATTCATATTTGATTTAAGAGAAGTTTAAAATTAGTTAATTAAAATAAAACCAATTTAGGTAAATTACTAATATTTATTTCGAATCATTAGGTATACGAAAGAAGGTTTTCATAGTTTTGAAGACCTTCTTATTATTTAACTCTAAATTTTAGAAATTAAATACTAGTGTAGAAGTAAATCTATTTGAATTGATTTCCAAATTGGCGGGTTCTATATTTTCACCTTCAATATTCAAGAATCGGTATGAGTCATTTTTGGAAGCATTGTCAAAAGCTAAATCCAAATTAAAATTACTGGTAAATTTAATTCCAAGACCTAAAGAATATCCTGTTAAATCAAATGAAGAATCTGAACTTTTGTATGGGTCTTGAATCACTCTGTAGCCTCCTCTAAAGCTTAATAATTTATAACGCCATTCTGTTCCAAGTCTTATGGATGAGGTATTATTTAATCCAGTTGACAATTCCTGATTTTCATCAATGAAAGCGCTAGAAGGCTTTAATCTGATGTTTTTGTAATCTTGAAATATATAATCGACGCTTATTAAACCAGTATTTCCAAACACATAAGCAATACTACCGGTTAGTTTACCTGGAGTTTTTAAGTCATAATCAAAATAATTTGGATCATAATATTCAGTATATAGATCAGGATTATTACTCACTGCTATTTCTATGTCTTCTATAAATCTCTCAGAAAGGTGATACCATATTGGTGACTGATATGAAAATCCTAAACGCAAGTTTTGAACAGGTTTTACAATGGCTCCCAATCCAAAATTAAATCCATTTCCATAAACAGATAAATACTGTGAAGTAAAAGCATCTAATATGTTTCCAATTCCATCATTATTGGATTCTTCATAGATGGTATTTTGTTGAAAATTAAGGTGTTGAAATGACAAGGAGGCTCCTAAATACAACTTATCTTCATGTTGTGAAGCAAAACTAAATGAAAATCTATCATTAATTCCTGAAGTAAAATTACCAAATAATTGATTATCTACATTTTCATAGTATATATTATTTGTTTCATCATCATCATAATTTAAATAGGGGTCATCAATAAAATCAGGAATTCCACTATTGCCTTTAGCAATATAATTATTATTAAAATCTTTAATTATATTATAATTAAATCCGAAAGCTATTTTTTTTAATTGAGGATTGTTATAAACTTTTGTAGAGATTACACCACCAATTTGAGAAAATTTAAAATAGTCATCTTTATTATTTATGGTTGAACCATAAAAAGTAGAATTGATTTCGGTATCCCGATAACTCAATGTCATGGAAATTTCAGATTTATTGAAAATTCCCAATCCCGCAGGATTAATATCTACCGCAGTCATATCTCCCCCTAAAGCCCCAAAGGCACCACTTAGTCCCATAAATCTGGCAGTTCCGTAATTGTCATCCGTTGAAAATAAAACAGCAACATCGGTATAACTTAATGATTGGGCATTAATTAAAAAAGAAGACATAACTAATGCCATTAGTAATATTTTTTTCATATCTATTTTGTTTAATCTTTTGATTATTATCTTCTTGATCCAGAAGAGGATGATCTGCCGCCGCTTGAAGATCGGCTACTACCAGAACTAGAAGATCGGCTACTGCCAGAACTAGAAGATCTTGACACGCCTGATGATCTTGAACTGTTGGATGATGAGGATCTATTATAAGATGAAGATCCATTATTAGATGATGATCTGGAGCTATTATTACTTGAAGCTGATGATTTGGATCTGTTATATTGATTGCTGCTTGTTCTAGAATAATTGCCTGATGGTTTTTTGTAGGTTCTATTGTAAGCTGAATTTTTACTTGGGTTGCTTGAATTCGAATATGTTACTCTTCTTTGACTGGTGTTAGTTCTGTCGGTTTTAACAGTTCTGCTACCTTGTGAATTATTTTGGCTCACATAATTTCCATTTCTACCACCTGAATTGATAAATTGCTCTTGCCTTCCTGTACTTCTTCTTATACTACCTGATCCTGATCTATAAGTTGAAGAAGCATTCTTAGAATTTGAACTTCTATTATATCTAGCACCTTTATCATTGGAAGTATTCGCAATGTTTCTAGTATTTGAACTTCTTGTACTTGATCTTAGGCCACTAGAATTTGTTGAATAATTTCTTGTGGAAGCCCTTCGATTGGAAGAGCTGTAGCCTCTTTTATAATCGTAAGATTCTCGATTAGTTATATTACTTGTATTCATACGACCTCGACTGTACCTATTCGTACTATACGTATCTCTCTTACCATAAGTTGAATTCCCATAATATGGAGGGTAATAACCCGGGTATCCAGGGTAATAAGGTGGGCAATAACCCCAATAACCTCCTCCATAACCATACCAAGGATAATATCCACCATAGCCATAGCCATATCTATAGCCATATCCATAGCCATAATACCATGGGTTATAATAGCCATAATATCCTCCAAACCCCATATGGAAGCTTACCGAAACTTCGGTTGCATAATTCCATGGTGCGCCTTGATTATATTCATTATCAACATAAAGTGTGTCAGCATCTTCATAACCATATTCATCTATATCCGTAAATATTTCTTCATCATCATTATATCTTTCACTTTCTGATGAAAAATATTCCTGATAATAATTTGATGGGGTATCTTTAACAATAACAACTTCTTTTTTCGGTTCCGTTGCATAAATTCCATCATCATTGTTGTAAGCATTTTGAGATGAACCACAAGATAATAAGCTCAATACCAAAAAACTTAAAATAAAAATTGAAAAGGAATTTTTTATAGAATTATCGTTTTTCATAATTAAATAATTTTATTGTTGTAAGTTAAAAATGAGTTAGATTTGCAACTTATTTTGATTTTCAAGATGATTATTACAATATTTATGCCAAACATTTTTCTATATGAGTAAAAAATTGACAAAAAGAAGTGAAGATTATTCAAAATGGTACAATGAATTGGTTGTAAGAGCTGATCTAGCGGAGAATTCTGGAGTACGTGGTATGATGGTGATTAAACCATATGGTTATGCAATTTGGGAGAAGATGCAGGCAGAATTGGATAGAATGTTTAAAGAAACGGGCCATGAAAACGCATATTTTCCTTTATTGATTCCTAAATCTTATTTTAGTAAGGAAGCAAGTCATGTAGATGGATTTGCCAAGGAATGTGCAGTTGTAACACATTATCGTTTAAAGAATTCTGAAGATGGCAAAGAAATAATCTTGGATGAAAATGCAAAATTAGAAGAAGAATTAATTATTCGCCCTACTTCTGAAACCATTATATGGGATTCCTATAGAAAGTGGATTCAATCTTATAGAGACTTGCCACTATTAATAAATCAGTGGGCTAATGTTCTGCGTTGGGAAATGCGTACTCGTTTGTTTTTAAGAACTGCTGAGTTTTTATGGCAAGAAGGCCATACGGCCCATGCCACTAAAATGGAAGCGGTAGAAGAAGCAAAAAAAATGCAAGGTGTATATGCTGAATTTGCGGAAAATTTTATGGCAATGCCTGTAATTAAAGGTGAAAAATCAGAAAATGAAAGGTTCGCAGGGGCTTTAGATACATATACCATTGAAGCATTAATGCAGGATGGAAGAGCTTTGCAAGCTGGGACTTCTCATTTTTTGGGTCAAAACTTCGCCAAGGCATTTGATGTAAAATATACGACTAAAGAAGGTAAGCAGGAATATGTTTGGGCAACTTCGTGGGGAGTTTCTACTAGATTAATGGGCGCTTTGGTTATGACTCATAGTGATGATAAAGGCCTAGTATTACCACCAAAACTGGCTCCTATTCAATTGGTGATTGTTCCGATTTATAAATCTGAAGATCAACTGGATCAAATTAGTGAGAAAGTTGAGGAAATGATGAAGCGTATTAAAGGTCTTGGGATTTCGGTGAAATATGATAACAGAACTGGATATAAACCAGGGTGGAAATTCGCTGAATATGAATTGAAGGGGGTTCCATTAAGGATTGCAATTGGCCCTAGAGATCTTGAAAATAACACAGTTGAATTGGCAAGGAGGGATACTTTAGAAAAGGATATTATAAGCATTGAAAATATTGAAGTGAAAATTAATTCCCTATTAGAAGAAATTCAAATTAATATTTTTGAGAAGGCATTAGACTATAGAAATGGATTGATTACTGAGGTGAGTGATTTTAATGAATTTACAGAGGTTTTAGAGAATAAGGGTGGATTTATTTCTGCTCATTGGGATGGTACACCAGAAACTGAAGATAAGATTAAAAAGTTAACAAAGGCAACGATTAGGTGTATACCAAATGATGCTATAGACGAGGAAGGAAAATGTGTTTTAACGGGCAATAAATCAATTAAAAGAGTATTGTTTGCCAAAGCATATTAATTTATTGAAAAAAAAATCAAAAGTTCTTGCAGAGTTAGAAAATTGTATTAATTTTGCACTCGCTTTTATAAATAAAAGAGCATTCTTGGCCCGTTCGTCTATCGGCTAGGACGCCAGGTTTTCATCCTGGTAAGAGGGGTTCGATTCCCCTACGGGCTACATATTTTAATACAGATTAATGTAATTTAAATTTTTAATACAATGGCAAATCATAAGTCAGCTTTAAAGAGAATCAGAAGTAACGAAGCAAAACATTTAAGAAATAAACGTCAGCATAAGACTACTCGTAATGCTATTAAAAATTTGCGTTCAGTAGAGAAAAAGAAAGAAGCTGAAGGTTTGTTGTCTAATGTTGTTTCAATGATTGATAAATTAGCAAAGAAAAATATCATTCATAACAATAAAGCAGCCAATTTGAAATCTAAATTGAAAAAGCACGTAGCAGCTTTATAGTTGAAAATAAATATATAATAAAAAGGCAGTCTGATAAAAGACTGCCTTTTTTTTTTGAACTTGTCACAAATTAGGAAATCAAAACTTGAATCTTGTTATTGATTCTCCTTTGTATACAAACTACCACTCATAGATTCTATCTGCATCCAATCGGATCAAAATAAAAAGTAAGATAGTAAAGCCCCAAAGCGAAGACCCTCCATAACTAAAAAAAGGCAATGGTATTCCCACAGTTGGTAATAGGCCCATTACCATACCTATATTTATAGTAAAGTGAAAAAAGAAAATGGCAACAATTGCATAAGCATAAACCTTGCTAAAAACTGATTTTTGCCTTTCAGCCACTTTAAGTATTCTCAGTAAAAATAGCACGAATAATATAATAACCAAGCTACTCCCTAAAAACCCCCATTCTTCACCAACCGTACTATAAATATAGTCTGTTTCTTGTTCTGGAACAAAATCACCCTGACTTCTATCACCTTGTAAAAAACCCTTACCCCTAAAGCCACCAGAACTAATCGTAATTACAGATTGATCAGTATTATAACCAATACCCTGAGTATCGGCTGTTTTACCTAGTAAAATATCAAATCGATCCCTATGGCGTTGTTCGAATATATTGTTAAAAACAAAGTCTACACTGAATATAAAAAAGCCTGTAAAAAAATAAATAGCTACAAATCTCATCCAATTATGTCGTAAGTATTTATTGTTTTTGTAATTAAAGTAAATTAATAGAAATGTTATAATAATAGTGGCGATAATCAAAGTATTCAAATAGCCAAAATATAGTGTTATGATGAATAATATCAATGCAAGGCTACCAATGACTAAATAATAAAGTGGCAATCCAAATCTATATAAAACCAATATCAGCGACCCATAAACTAAAGCAGATCCGGGATCTGGTTGTAGGGTGATCAAAAGGGCAGGAACAAGAATGATTCCAAACGCTTTTAATTGAGTGGGTAATTTTCTTAAATCTTGATTTTTTTCATTTAAAAAATTGGCCAGTGCCAGGGCTGTTGCCGCTTTTGCAAATTCAGCAGGTTGAATACCAAAGGAGCCAAAACTATACCAAGAAGTTGCTCCATTGATATTTTTTCCAAATACGAACAATAAGACCAGTGATAACATTGAAACTAGATAGAAAACACCTGAAAAATTTTCATAAAATTTCCTATCAATTGCCAGGATTATAATTATAATAATAAAACTAAGTAAAATCCAAATGGATTGTTTGCCATATTTTGTTGAGAAATCTAGTAATTCGTATTCTGTATCAGAATATGTTGCTCCATAAATACTCAACCAACCTAGAAAAATAAAGGTTAGATAAAATAAAACCAGAATCCAGTCAACTCCTTTGAATATGTTACTCTTCCTTTTGCGCAACGTAGTTTTCTATATCTAATTGTTTTTGATATTCTTCTTCTAATCCCTGAGTGAGCATCTTTTTCTCAGCAGTTTGTCTGCTCCAGGAATCACCAATAAATCCATTGATGTATTTTTCAATCATCAAACTGGCAATAGGCGCAGCCCATCTGGATCCCCAATATGCATTTTCAATAAATATGGCAATGGCAATTTTTGGGTTATCTTTAGGAGCGAAAGCAACAAAAATTGAATGGTCTGTTAATTTTATTCGCTCACCATTAATTCTTTTATAATTTTCAGCGGTTCCGGTTTTTCCACAAATTTCAATTCCAGGAACCTGAGAGAATCTACTAGTTCCATAGTTAAAAACATCAAACATGC
>JAUXGV010000133.1 GCA_030621915.1 Flavobacteriaceae bacterium | reverse complement strand
TGATATAATTAAAAATGAAGTTCTTGAAAAAATGACAGATTGGATTGACAAAAGATTAACATAATAATTATTAATCCGTGGTGTCAAGTCAAGTGTAAAATGATGTATAAGTCGTTGTTGTTTTTTGAATTTTTCAAAATTAGAAAAAGTAAGCATAATCTTAGTTGCGTGAATCTTTTTATGATAAAGTAAAAACGAAAAAGAACAAGACTTGGTTTATTGGATTATAATTGACTTGTCACCAGAGTAAAAAACGCTATGAAAAATTCCTTTTTCCTCTATTTTTTGGTTTTATCTCCCCTAATTTTTGGCCAAAATAGCCTTCAATATAATATTAAGGGTTATAAATATGCCTCCAATTATTACACCAATAATGGTCTTATTACAAATTTAAGTACGGATCTGATATTGATTGATAAAAAACTGTCAAATGCAAAAAGAGTAAATTGGGGTATTGATGAGAGCACTGAAACACTAAACGAAAATGAATTCTCTTCTTTATTACTTATAAAACAATTAGAAGATTTAAATAACAGCACTCCATTTAATGTAGTTCATAATCCAACATTGGAAAGATTTATTAGAGTTTATCTGAAAAACAGAAGAGAGAATTTATCGAATTTAATGGGCAAAGCAAAGTACTATTTTCCAATGTTTGAGGAGCATTTAGACAAATACAACTTGCCTCTTGAAATAAAATATCTTGCTATAGTGGAGTCTGCTTTGATGCCTGATGCCATTTCTTCTGCTGGAGCTAAAGGGTTATGGCAGTTTATGCTGGGTACTGGAAAGGAATATGGATTGGAAATCAACTCCTATGTTGACGAACGATACGACAGAATAAAATCCACTGAGGCAGCATGTAAATATTTAAGTAATCTATATAAAATATTTAAGGATTGGGATTTGGCTTTAGCTGCCTATAATTCAGGATCTGGAAATGTGAAAAAAGCGATTTTACGTTCAGGTGGTAAACAAAATTATTGGGAAATACGTCAATTTTTACCCCGGGAAACTCGGAGCTATGTTCCAGCTTTTTACGCCACCTTCTATATTTTTGAATATGCTAAAATACTACAATTAAAGCCCAATTATTCTGAATTGACTTATTTTGAAGTTGATACTGTTCAAATAAAAAGTTCTTTGGATTTTAATACAATTCAAAAAAGAACTTCTATTAAAATTAAACTACTAAAAGATTTAAATCCTCAATACAAAAAAGAATATATTCCATATTCTAAAAATAAATTATATGTATTAACATTACCCAAAAATTTGATTCCGAAATTTATTGAAAATGAAAGATTTTTTTATCAAACTAGTCTACAAAATAAAAGTTTGTATGGAAAATCGAATTCAATTAAAATTACCGAATTGAATAGTTACAAAGTGGAGCAAGGTGATAATTTAAAGAGCATTGCAGTAAGGCATCAAATCACATTAGAACAATTGAAGAAGTGGAATGGGTTACAAACCAATTATCTAATTGAAGGGCAAAGATTGGTCGTTACAAAAAGTACGGCTAATAAAATTGTAATTTCTTCTAAAACACCTCCTGATTTAACAACTAATTATTTAGATATAAAAGATCAAAATATCCATAAAAACTATGAAACTTATATTGTAAAAGAAGGAGATACTCTTTTTAATATTTCCAGACGATATCTCAAAGTTTCTGTGGAAGAATTAAGGGATTGGAATCAAATTAACAACTTAAAGTTTTTAAAACCAGGTACAAAACTTAAAATATTTAAAAGTTAAAAAATATTGTTGCATGAAATTTTGTGCTATTTTTACCGTTTTATAAAAATTACACCTAAAAATAACGATTAGATATTGATATAATGAAGAATTTTTTAGCCATAATAATATTATTTATAAGCTTTTACGGATTTTCTCAAGAAGATATTGTGGAAGTTAATCATACTGTCCAAATCGATACTATCAAAGTTGATTCAACCTTAATTACAGGAAAAAATATTGCCATTATAGAATATAGGGAAGCCAATGATTTTGATAAAAAATGGATGGAAGCATGGAACAATTCTATCATAGATAGCTCGCTCATTATTCTACCAGAAGATACCATTGGGAAAGTGGTAATAGATAGTTTATCCACCGATTTACTTAAAAAAAGATTGGAAGTTTTAAATAGCCGAACACCATTTAATGTTGAATATAATCGTTCCCTTGAAAGGATCATTAAACATTATTTGAAAAACCGGCCACAAACTTTGGCCAATTTAATGGGTAAAGCAGCATATTATTTTCCATTTTTTGAAGAGTCGTTAGACAAATATGACATTCCTTTGGAAATTAAATATTTAGCTATTGTGGAATCAGCCTTAAAACCCAATGCGAATTCAAGAGTTGGAGCCAAGGGTCTTTGGCAATTTATGTACCCTACAGGAAAACAATATAATTTAAAGGTGAGTTCGTATGTCGATGAAAGATTTGATCCTATTAAGTCAACAGAAGCCGCCTGTAAATATTTAAGGGATCTATATAAAACTTTTAATGATTGGGATTTGGCTCTAGCTGCCTATAATTCTGGACCGGGTAATGTAAACAAAGCAATAAGACGCTCTGGCGGGAATAAAAATTATTGGAATATTCGACGTTATTTGCCACGTGAAACAGCGGGTTATTTACCTGCATTCTATGCAACCCTTTATATATTCGAATATGCAAATGAGCATCAATTATATGCTAGAAATGTTTTGATGAATTCATTTGAGACAGATACTGTTATTGTTAAAAGACAAGTTACATTTGATCAAATCAGTAAGGTATTGGATACTGATATTGAACTCCTTGAATTTTTGAATCCTCAATACAAATTGAATATTATTCCGGTGATTAAAGATCGAGGTTATACTTTAAGATTGCCTAAATATATGATGGGTCAATTTGTTACCAATGAAGATCAGATTTATGCCTATGCCGAGGCCAATGATGCACTTCGAGAAAAACCTCTACCTAAATACACAGAAGGAAGCGATAGAATTAGATATAAGGTTAGAAGTGGAGATTATTTGGGTAAAATTGCTAAGAGATATGGAGTATCTGTGAGCAGTATCAAACGTTGGAATGGCTTAAAAAGCAACAATCTGCGAGTTGGTCAACGATTAACAATATACCCTAGAAGGTCATATGTGAGTACAACCTCTGGTAAACCCAGCACTAATAACAAAAAAAATACTATCCCTAAAGGTAAGTATATCACTTACACTGTACAAAAAGGGGATTCATTATGGCTTATTTCACAAAAATATTCGAAAGTTACGGTCAACCAAATTAAAAATTGGAACAATATTTGGAGTAACAATTTGAAACCTGGAACAAAACTAAAAATCTATTAAAATTAATTGTTTTTGATTTTGTTTATCAAACCCATTTAGCGTGATCAAAAAAATTTCAATTTTCGCATTTCTAATAATAATTTTAAATTCTTGTGTTGGAAATGACAAATTAACACTGGTTGAATCTTCTGGAAGAATAAATCATATTTTAATAGTAATCAAAAATTCAGATTGGGAGGGAGATGTAGGAGATGCTTTGAGAGATATAATTACAACCCCTTTAGTAGGATTACCACAAGAAGAGTATCAATTTTCTATAAATCAAATTCCTCCACAAACATTTAGCAGTTTATTTAAACGAAATAGAAATATTATGTTCGTAGGTTATGATAGTATTGCTAATTTTTACACCAATACAAATATTTATGCCTCTCCACAAACTACTTTAACCATTTTAGGTAAAAATAAGAAGGATTTAATAAAAAATATCAATTCACATAAGAGTGATTTGATTTCAACCTTTAAGAATAATGATTTAGCGGTATACCAGAAAAAAATTACAAAAGAACACCACAAGGTTAAGGAGATTGAAACATTTAACAAATATGGATTTACTTTAAAATTACCATTAACTTATAATATGGTGGAAGATAATGGAGATTTCTTATGGTATAGAAATGATGTGTCAAAGGGTTTATTAAATATTATTGCTTACGAAATTCCAATATTACAGGATTATGAGTTTAATCTTTCAAAAATTATTAAAATTCGTGATTCCGTTGCAAAAAATTATATTCCAGGACAATTTGAGGGAACCTATATGATGACTGAGCAACGATTTGAACCTATTACAAAAAATGTCACAATATCAGAAAAAAAAGCAGTTGAAGTACGCGGGTTATGGTTGGTCAAAGATGATTTTATGGGTGGGCCATTCTTAAGCTATGTAATTGAAGATAAAAAGAATAGTCGGCTACTCATCATAGAAGGGTTTAGTTACTCACCCTCCAGCAAAAAACGCGATATGGTATTTGAATTGGAAGCTATATTAAAAACTGTCACTATTGAATAAATTGAATTAACAAAGACTTTTTTGAAAGTATCCTTGTGACTAAGCCAAACCAAATCGAACATCTTTACAAAGTAGGGTTTCGCTAATTTCTATTTGATTTCAAATACCTGAGAGTCAGAAACATAAACTCCATTAATTAGATTCCATCTTTTGTAGGAATGACATTTTCAACGGAAAATTTGAGGGTTAGCCTAGTGCAATTCTTTTACAATAAAAAATAAACTAAATATAATTAATGGTGATCATGCTCGAGGTTGGCAAAATTGTTGGAGGCAAATGTTTTTAAATCACCCTTTTCATCACTGAAAATCAATAAAACTTTTAAATCAGAATGGTTTAACAAAAATTCCCGCGATCTTCCTAATCCCATCGCCATTAAAGCAGTTGCATATCCATCTACATCGGCACAATCCCTTTCGGAAATTACAGAAACGCTCAAAAGATTACTTTTAATTGGAAAACCTGTTTTTGGACTTATTATATGAGCATATTTTTCACCGCTAGTGGAGTCAATTTTAAACTTTCTATAATTTCCGGATGTAGCTACCGATTCATCCAAAAGTTCGACTTTGGTTTGAAATGTCCTGCTGCCATCAAAATTTGGAGATTCTATAGCAATAAGCCATGGTTTATTTTTTGCATTAACACCCCTGGCTCTAATTTCACCTCCTATTTCAACCATATAATTATTAACATTTTCCTTTTCCAAAAACCTGCCTATTATATCAACTGCATATCCTTTTGCCAAAGCATTAAAATCCAAATAAGTTTCCTTATGTTTTTTAATTATTTTATTGTTTATAATATCGACTTTATTAAAACCAACTTTTTCAAGCATGTTTTTAATTTTATTAGTATCCAATTTCTCAATATTCTCATCAGGTCCAAAACCCCAGGCATTCACAAGTATTCCAATGGTAGGATCAAACCAACCGTTGGACTCCATGTAAACTTTTTTAGATTTTTCAAACACCTCCTGAAACATTTCATCAACAACAATACCTGTATCTCGTTTATTAATTTTGGAAATATCAGAGTTCGGCATATAAGTTGATAAGGACTTATTGATCAAATGAATCAAACTATCAATTTGTTTCTCATAAATTTGACCGGAATCGTTTTTATGTATTATATGAAAAGTTGTTCCAAAAGCATGTCCTGCCAATTTTTGATACTCAGATTGGTTTTTATTATTATCACAAGAAAAATAGAAAATTACTAAAAGAAGGATAAGTATTTTTTTCATTAAGGCATTAACTTATAATTGAGTGCTCAAAGATATATATTATAACAGATTTTTTTCTATATTTCTTACCAAAAATGTACTATTATTCAAATTATTTAATAGATTTGCTAATTAAAATAAATTTCCAATAAATTATGAAAAAAGTATTTATAACCGCACTAGTTTTATCCGTCCTTTTAAGCTCATGTGTGTCTCAAAAAAAGTATGCTGATTTAGAAAGTCAACATGGACAAACAAAATCAGACCTAGTAGATGCTAAAGCTGAACTACAATCATGTTTAGTTGATAAAGATCACTTAACTGAACTAAATAAGTCTTTAAAAGAAGATAAAAGCCGTTCTATCCAACAAGTTGAAAACTTAACTGTTTTAACTCAGTCATCTTCTGATAATATTAAAGATATTATTTCACAGCTTAACGAAAAAGACAGGTACATTAATGGTATTCGTGATGCAATGACGCAAAAAGATTCTATTAATCTAGCCTTGGCTTTTCAATTGAAAAGAGATTTGGCTGATGGAATTCAAGATGAAGACATTCAAATCGACATAGAGAAAACCGTTGTTTATATTTCAATTGCAGATAAATTATTATTTAAAAGCGGAAGTGCTGTAGTTTCAGATAAAGCAAAAGTTGTATTAGGCAAAGTTGCTACTGTAATTTCCAGTAAACCTGATATGGAAGTTCAAGTGGAAGGATATACAGATAACGTTTCAATTAGTACAGCATGTATGAAAGACAATTGGGATTTAAGTGTGGCTCGAGCAACTTCAGTTGTTAGAGTTTTACATAAAGATTTCGAAGTTGATCCGAATAGATTGATCGCTGCCGGTAGAAGTGAATTTGTTCCTCTTGAAAGCAATGATACTGCAGAAGGAAGATCAGTTAATAGAAGAACAAGAATTGTTATTTTACCAAAATTAGATCAGTTTTTTGATATTTTAGAACAAAAAGCTGAATAAGAATTTAGTATTTAGACATTAAAAAAGCTGTTTGAACTTCAAACAGCTTTTTTATGCCTTAAATATTTCGTTGATCCTTTTCAAATACATGAGATCATTAATTAAATTATAATGATTTCCGTTGGGAATTAAATTGAGTTCAGAATTTCCTTGGGATAAATTATACAACTTCAAACTATTTTTATAATGAATTAATTTATTCATTTCACCGTGAAAAATAAATATTTTACAGGGTACATTTACAAAGTATTTTGCCGTATCAAACTTATATTTTGAAATAAGTTTACGTGGTAAAAATGGATAGTGAAATTTACCTAGATATCCAAGGCTATAAAAGGGTGATTCCAAGCACAATTGTTTTGGATTATTTAATGAAGCAACATAGCATGCAAAAGTAGCTCCCAACCCCCTACCATATACACTAATTAATTGCTCCTCATAACTTTCAAGCGCATAATTATACCATAATTCAGAATCTTTTAAAAAATTTAGTTCTTTAAACTTTCCAGTACTTTTACCAAAGCCTCTATAATCCATCATTAAAACATCAAGGTCAAATTTATTCATAAATAAGGCGTATCGACTCCAATGTTCAATATTGCCCGAATGATTATGATAAAAAAGTAAAAGCCCCTTAGGGTTTTGAACCTTAAAAAGTAATCCATTCAAAGTATTGCCATCATCAGTTTCTAAATTAATTTCAAGAAAGTCAGCATTGAAGGAGAATTCATAATCTTTAGGTAATTTTTCCGCATGAAATAATATTCTGTCTTGTACCAAATACATAGCTATACTTACAGCCAACATAATAATTAAAATAACGCAAATTATGATAATAATAACAGACATCTTTGATCTATTAATTAAGGATTAAAACAATTTTATATAGCGATTCAGGGGAGAAAAATTTAAATAAAATGATACCCTATTAAAAATATAGATTGGAATCTATTTAAAATTTAAATCACATTAAAAACAACAAAACTGATTAGAATAAAATTATAGGAGTGGCACTTGTAAAACTACAACATTCTTAATGATAAAAAAAATATAGTGAAATTGACACGAAGTCCTAAAATATTTCTGATAGTCATTTAGAGCAAGCATTTATAATCTATCTTGCCCTTATTAAGTTTAGATATTGATTCTCTAAGGGAATAATGAACATATTCCAATTATTGACCAACTCTAAATAAAGTAAGTTACTAATTAATATAAATAGAATCCATTTATCCTCCAAAATCGTCAAATCGGATATTTTCATCCGGGATTCCAAAATCCTCACCCATTTTTTGAACCGCATTATTCATCATTGGTGGTCCACAGAAATACAATTCAAGATCTTCCGGTGCTTCATGTTTTGATAAATATTCATCGATAACCGCCTGGTGAACAAATCCTAAGAATCCATCTCCATCTTTGTCATCTATGTCTTTCATAACTTGCCAGTTATCTTCTTCCAAAGGTTCGGACAAAACAATAAAGAATTTAAAATTGGAGAATAATTTTTCCAATTTTCTAAAATGCTCTGTATAGAATAATTCTCTTTTAGACCTTCCTCCATACCAATAAGTTACTTTTCTACCAGTACTTAATGTTTGAAATAAATGATACAAATGCGAACGCATGGGTGCCATACCGGCTCCTCCTCCAACATATATCATTTCAGCATCAGAATCATTGATAAAAAACTCTCCATATGGACCTGAAACTGTTACTTTGTCTCCCGGTTTTTGATTAAAAATATAGGAAGAAGCAATCCCTGGATTCACATCCATCCAGCCATTTTTAGCCCTGTCCCACGGTGGTGTGGCAATACGAACATTCAGCATAATATTTCGTCCTTCAGCAGGATAAGAAGCCATAGAATAAGCTCTTTCAACCAATTCGTTATTTTTCATTATAAATGGCCATAAATTAAATTTATCCCATTCCAATTTAAATTTTTCGGGTTCTCCCGGGTGTTCCTCCGG
>JAUXGV010000002.1 GCA_030621915.1 Flavobacteriaceae bacterium | reverse complement strand
ATTTTAAAACTTTGAAAATGGCTGGAAAATTAGGTTTTAAAGTCCCGGATGCCATACAGGTTTGTAAAAGTATTGAAGAGGTATATAAATTTATAAATAAATGGGATTCAAAACGGCATAAATTGCCATATGAAACGGATGGCATAGTAATTAAGGTCAATAATTTACATCAACAAGATGAGTTGAGTTATACCGCAAAAGCACCACGTTGGGCCATAGCCTATAAATTCAAAGCCGAACAGGAAAGTACTGTTTTAAACGAAATTACTTACCAGGTAGGACGAACGGGAGCCATTACACCAGTTGCAAATTTAGAACCCGTTTTATTAGCCGGTACTATAGTAAAAAGGGCCTCCTTGCACAACGCTGACCAAATTGAAAAATTGGATATTCGAATTGATGACACTGTTTTTGTAGAAAAAGGAGGGGAAATTATTCCAAAAGTTGTAGGTGTGGATTTAGATAAACGACCCTCGCATTCGCAGACTACAAATTACATAACACATTGCCCGGATTGCAATACCTTATTGGAAAGAAAAGACGGTGATGCGAAACATTATTGCCCGAATGAGTATGGCTGTCCAACTCAGATTACCGGCAGAATTCAACATTTTATCAGTAGAAAAGCTATGGATATAGATGGATTGGGTGCGGAAACTATTGATTTATTATTCAAAGAAGGCCTGATTTTTAATTATGCTGATTTATATGACTTAAAAGAAGAACAAATTATTCCTTTGGAAAGAATGGCTAAAAAATCCGCTCAAAATATGGTGGCGGGAATTGAACAATCAAAAAAAATTCCATTTGAAAAAGTTTTATTTGCCTTGGGAATTAGATTTGTTGGAGAGACTGTTGCAAAGAAACTGGCAAAACATTACAAATCCATTGATAATTTAATGGTTGCAGATTTTGAAAATTTGATTAGTGTAGATGAAATAGGAAATAGAATTGCACAAAGTATTATTGAATTTTCAAATAACTTAAGCAATATCCAGCTGGTCGATAGGCTAAAAAATTATGGTGTTCAATTGGAAATGTCAGCTGAATCACAGGAAAATCAAACAGATAAATTGCAAGGAATCGTATTTGTTGTTTCGGGTGTTTTTGAAAAAATGAGTCGAAATGAGCTTAAAAAGTCGATAGAGGATAACGGAGGAAAAGTTTCAAGCTCAATTTCCAAAAAAACCAGCTATGTTATTGCCGGAGATAAAATGGGACCAAGTAAACGAACAAAAGCTGAAAGTTTAGAGGTTCAAATTATCAATGAAGATGGTTATTTGGAGATGATTAAATAATATAGTTTATGATTAAAAATAGAGTTAAGTTCTTTACCATTTTATTTTTGGCTGTTTCTATCCTTGATATTATTGGTGTCATTTTAAACCTTGAATGGATTCGGTTTATATTCAAGCCTTTAATTATTCCATCGTTGATGGGATTATATTATTATTCGGTTGACAAAATGAATAAATGGTATCTTGTTGCATTGATTTTTTCCTTTTTAGGAGATGTATTACTATTAGATAAGTTCAATTACTTTTTGTTTGGGATAGGCTCGTTTTTAATAACTCAAATCCTGTTTATTAAAATTATAATGGGTCAATTAAATAAGTCTTCATTAGGTTGGAAAACTATGGCTGTTTTGCCCTTTTTGGCTTTCTATGTCATATTAATGTATAAATTAAAGGATGGTGTAGAAGAATTTCTTTTCCCAGTTGCGTTGTACGGAATTACAATTTCCATATTCGGTGTGGTGTCTCTTTTAAATTATTTGGGTAGTAAAAATAGCAGATCCTCCAAATATTTATTGTTCGGTGCTACTATTTTTATAGTATCAGATACTATGATTGCCTTAAATAAATTTCATGAGCCTCATATAATTTATCCGGCAACAATTATGATCACTTATGTATTGGCACAATATTTAATCTTTAAGTATATGGTTAGATTAAAAATAACAAGTGCCAAATAACAAAACCAATTAAAATTTCCCGAACATCGATGAAAAAATGCCAGATGCCAACTACTGGATACTTGTTTCCAAAAACTCGTCTCCTTTCATCCGTCTCAATTATTTAAACATATTCATTCCTGGAATATCGGGCATTCCATCTTTAGCCGCTGCAGCTAATTCGGTTTCGTTTATGTCATTGGCTTTTTTTATAGCATCATTTAGCGCAATAATCAAATAATCTTCCAATTCTTCTTTGTCGTTTAGCAGCTCGTTATCAATAGCAATATTTTTAATTTCTCTATTTGCAGTTGCGGTAACCACTACTTTTCCATTACCGGATTCACCGTCAACAAAAACCGTATTCAGTCTATTTTTTGTTTCCTCTATTTTGGCCTGTGCTTCCTGCAATTTAGCCACCATTCCTTTCATGTCTCCAAACATAATTCAAGAGTTAAAAGTTAATATTTGTATCGTATAAAACTATGAAAAATTCAGGAATTAAAGTGGCTTAATTTCAATTTTTGAAATAATTTTTAAAATGAATAAATATAATTTAATTGCCATCTTATTATCTCTTACTTTTGCCACTTCTTGTCAAATAAAAAATGAAGGTAAACAGGAACAAAATATTATGATTAAAAACCAAGTTAAAGCTCCAGTTGCAAAAAAAATATCTAAAGAATTAGTAATTCATAATGATGTTAGAATAGACAATTATTATTGGTTAAAAGATAAAGAGAACCCGGAAGTTATTGAATATTTGAATGCCGAAAATAAATATTATGATTTACTTACTGCAAATACAAAAGAGTTTCAAAAGAGCTTATTTGAAGAAATGAAATCCAGAATTAAGGAAGATGATGAGTCAGTTCCCTATAAGAAAAATGGATATTATTATATAACCCGTTTTGAAACGGGCAAACAATATCCGATTCATACAAGAAAGAAAGATGATTTGGAAGCTAATGAAGAAATAATATTCGATGTGAATGAATTGGCAGAAGGCCATGATTATTATGCTTTGGTTGGTTTGAATGTAAGTGAAAATAATAACTTAGCTTCGTTTGGAGTGGATACTATCAGCAGAAGACAGTATAATCTTCAATTTAAAAACCTTGAAACCGGTGAAACCTATCCTGATCTAATTAAAAATACTACGGGTGGAGCAGCATGGGCAAATGATAATAAAACAATTTTTTATACAAAAAAAGATCCAATAACCTTAAGAAGTGATAAAATATTCAAGCATATATTAGGAACCCATGCTTCTGAAGATGTTTTAGTTTATGAGGAAAAAGATGATACATTTGGAGCTTATGTTTTCAAATCAAAATCAAAAAAGTATATTATCATTGGATGTTATAATACAGTTTCAACAGAGTATAGATTTTTAGAAGCAGATAACCCAAATCAGGATTTTAAGATTATTCAACCCAGGGAGCGTGATTTGGAATATAGTATTGCACATTTTGAAAATGATTTTTATGTACTTACGAATAAAGATGGGGCAAAGAATTTCAAATTAATGAAGACACCTGTTAACAATTCAAAAAAAGAGAATTGGACAGATGTGATTCCACATAGGGATGATACATTATTAGAAGATTTTTCCATCTTTAAAGATTATTTAATATTGGAAGAACGGAACAATGGTTTGAATAAAATAAGAATTAAAAAATGGAAAAATCAGACTGATTATTATTTACCTTTTGATGAAGAAACCTATTCGGCCTCCGTTTATTACAATCCTGAGTTTGATACAGATGTTTTAAGATATAGCTATAATTCATTTACCACGCCCACGTCTGTAATTGATTTTAATATGGAGAATAAATCAAAGGATGTAAAAAAAGAACAGGAAGTATTAGGAGGGAAGTTTGATAAAAATAATTATAAAAGTGAAAGGATTTGGGCTACAGCAAGGGATGGAAAAAAAGTGGCAATTTCTCTGGTTTATAGAAAAGATACTCAATTAAATGCCGACACACCGCTGTTGTTATACGCCTATGGATCATATGGTCATACCGTTGAAGACAGATTCAGTACGGTAAAACTCAGTTTATTGGATAGAGGGTTTGTTTATGCAACAGCACATATAAGGGGGAGTGAGTATTTGGGAAGGCAATGGTATGAAAATGGAAAAATGTTCCATAAAAAAAACACATTTACTGATTTTAATGATTGTGCCAAGCATCTTATTAAAAAGAATTATACTTCTCCTAATCATTTATATGCCGAAGGAGGTTCAGCAGGAGGATTATTAATGGGCGCAATTATTAATATGGAAGCCGAATTGTATAATGGTATCATCGCTTCTGTACCTTTTGTGGATGTTGTAACTACGATGCTGGATGAAAGTATTCCCTTAACAACTGGAGAATTTGATGAGTGGGGCAATCCAAAGAATAAAGAATCTTATGATTATATGATGTCTTATTCACCCTATGATAATGTTAATAAAAAATCCTATCCAAATATGTTGGTAACCACGGGTCTTCATGATTCACAAGTTCAATATTTCGAACCGGCAAAATGGGTGGCTAAATTGAGAGAACTTAAAACAGATAGTAATTTATTATTTTTACACACCAACATGGATACTGGGCATGGAGGTGCATCAGGTAGATTTGATGCTTTAAAAGAAGTTGCAAGAGATTATGTGTTTTTATTTGATTTAGAAGATATTGGGAATTAAAATTATTTTTGTATTATTGTTAACTGAAATATAATTTTTTTAATTTTCAATGATTAAATTTATTGATTTAAAATAAATGCGTAAATTTGCACGGATTTTTAATAAAAGTATTATAGTTTTATGAATAAACATAAAGGGATAACCAATAATATATTAGATTTAGTTGGAGAAACACCTCTTATAAAATTAAACAAAATCACTCAAAATTTTGACGGTCAATTCTTAGCAAAATATGAAGCCTTTAATCCTGGGCATTCAATGAAAGACCGTATTGCCATTCACATAGTTGAAGAAGCAGAAAGAAAAGGAATTTTGAAAAAAGGTTTTACGGTTATTGAGACTACATCAGGTAATACAGGATTCAGTATCGCTTTGGTTTGTATAATAAAAGGATATGATTGTATTTTGGCGGTTAATTCGAAGGCTTCTAAGGGCAAAATTAATATGTTAAAAGCAATGGGTGCTAAAGTTTATGTTTGTCCAGCAAATGTAGCCGCAGACGACCCAAGGTCGTATTATGAAGTAGCCAAAAGATTGCATTCTGAAACTGCCGATTCTGTTTTTATAAATCAATATTTTAATGAATTAAATGCAGATGCTCATTATATGTCTACAGGACCTGAAATTTGGAAACAAACCGAAGGGAAAGTAACTCATGTAGTGGTAGCTAGCGGAACTGGTGGAACAATATCAGGAGTTGGAAAATATTTGAAAGAACAAAATTCAAATATTAAAGTTTTAGGTGTTGATGCCTTTGGCAGTGTTTTGAAAAAATTTCATGACTCAGCTGAATTCGATATCAATGAAATTTATCCCTACCGAATTGAAGGTTTGGGTAAAAATTTGATTCCAACGGCAACAAATTTTAATGTTATCGACATATTTGAAAAAGTAACCGATGAGGCTGCAGCCCATAAAGCACGTGAATTGGCAGTAACCGAAGGTATTTTTGCAGGTTATACCAGTGGTGCCGTTGTACAAGCTATGACTCAATACGCTGAACAAGGGTATTTTGATAAAAATAGCGTTGTGGTTCTTATTTTACCTGATCATGGTTCTCGCTATATGGAAAAAATCTATAGCGATGAATGGATGCAGGAACAAGGATTTTTTGACGCACAAATGCAACCAAAAGGGGAAGTTGAAATAATAAATTAAGCTAAAATAAATATAAGAAAAGAGGTTATTTGATATTGAAATGGCCTCTTTTTTTGTTATATAAACTTAATAATATTAAAATCAATATGTTAAGTTTTTGATTGGATTAATAAAATTTTCTATTTTTGCCGATGAAATTAGGTAGGGAAATTATATTTTCTTGAATAAAATTAAAATTTAGATGAAAGACTTATTTGAAAGAATTATTAAGGACAAGGGCCCTTTAGGAAAATGGGCTAAACAGGCAGAGGGATATTATGTGTTTCCTAAATTAGAAGGACCTATCTCTAATCATATGAAATTTAACGGAAAAGAGGTAATTACCTGGAGTATAAATGATTACTTGGGTTTAGCAAATCACCCTGACGTTATAAAAGCTGATGCCGATGCTACCAAAGATTATGGGTTAGCATACCCTATGGGTGCCAGAATGATGTCTGGTCATACTAAATATCACGAGCAATTAGAGCGTGAATGTGCTGATTTTGTAAGTAAAGAAGCTGCCTATTTGGTGAATTTTGGGTATCAGGGAATGGTGTCGGCTATAGATACTTTGGTTTCTAAAAACGATGTTATTGTTTATGATATGGATTCGCATGCATGTATAATTGATGGAGTTAGATTACATCATGGCAAGAGGTTTACATATAGGCATAACGATATAGAAAGTTTTGAGAAAAACTTAGTCAGAGCGGCGAGAATTGCTAATGAAACTGGTGGAGGTATCTTGGTTATTAGTGAAGGAGTTTTTGGTATGAGAGGAGAACAGGGTAAGCTAAAAGAAATTGTAGCCTTTAAAGAAAAATACAACTTTAGACTATTGGTTGATGATGCTCATGGTTTCGGAACGCTTGGCAAATCGGGAGCAGGAGCAGGTGAGGAACAAGGTGTACAAGATCAGATAGATGTGTATTTTGCAACCTTTGCTAAATCAATGGCAGGTATTGGCGCTTTTTTTGCAGCAGATAAAGAGGTGATTAAATACATGCAATACAATATGCGTTCACAAATGTTTGCAAAATCTTTGCCATTGGCAATGGTAAAAGGAGCATTAAAGCGATTGGATATGATTAGAACTATGCCCGAACTTAGAGAAAAGCTTTGGGAGAATGTAAATGCATTGCAAAACGGATTAAAAGAAAAAGGTTTCAATATTGGGAAAACCAATACATGTGTAACTCCGGTATTTTTAGAAGGAGATGTGCCGGAAGCTATGGCATTGGTAAATGATTTACGTGAAAATCATAGAATATTTTGTTCTATAGTAATTTATCCTATTATACCTAAAGGAATGATTTTGCTTCGATTAATTCCAACAAGTGTTCATACCTTGGAAGATGTTGATTTAACCATTAAAGCTTTTTCAGCAATTAGGGAGAAACTAGAGCATGGAGATTATAAAAAAATTGGAGCCGAAATAATGATGTAAGCTAAATTTTATTAGAATAACTTAAAACCGTTACTCGAATAATTAAAGACTAGCGGTTTTTATTGTAAAAGATTAATCATTTATTTTTAATCTTGAAATAGCAAGAGTATTTTCAGTATCAAAGCTCTTGTTTATATATTTGTAGTATCCTACAATTCCTATCATAGCAGCATTATCAGTAGTATATTCAAAGTTTGGAACATAAGTTTTCCAACCCAAATTCTGTTCACAATCCTTAATATTTTTCCTGATTCCTGAATTGGCAGATACTCCGCCTGCAATGGCAATATGTTTTATACCTGTTTTTTTACTCGCTAATTTCAATTTCTTCATCAATATATTGATAATTGTATACTGTATGGATGCACAAATATCATAAATGTTTTCCTTGATAAAATTTGGATTGTTTTTAACTTCTTTTTGTAAAAAATATAGAATAGCTGTTTTCAAACCGCTAAAGCTGAAATCTAAATCATTTTTGGTTTTAGGCTCTGTAAATACAAACGCATTTTTATTTCCTTTTTTGGCAAATTTATCTATCAAAGGCCCACCTGGATATTTTAAACCCAGGAGTTTAGCAGATTTATCAAATGCCTCGCCTACCGCATCGTCTATGGTTTCTCCCAAAATTTCAAAATTAGCATGACTTTTAATTTTCAATATTTGCGTATGACCACCACTAATAGTTAAACATAAAAATGGGAATTCAGGAATATTTTGATTCTCATCATTTATAAAATGTGCCAAAACATGAGCTTGCATGTGATTAACACCTATAAGAGGAATATTTAGAGCAATAGATACAGATTTAGCAAAAGAAGTTCCTACCAATAGTGATCCCATCAATCCCGGCCCCTTTGTAAATGCCACAGCATCTAAGTCATTTTTACCAATTCCAGCCTCAACCAATGCCTGTTGAACCACGGGAACTATATTTTTTTGATGCTCTCTTGAAGCCAATTCGGGTACTACTCCTCCATATTGAGCATGTATTTTTTGATTGGCAACAACATTTGATAAAACAACATCATTTTTTAATATAGCAGCACTTGTATCATCACATGATGATTCAATAGCAAGAATATGGATAGATTTTTTAGTCATGGTTAATAATTAGGCACAAATATTGTACTTTTAGACATGCAAATTTAGAAATTAAAAAATTATCAAACGCCTAAAGAAAATAAGTATTCGTATCTTATTAATAACCATATTGTTAATGGTTGTTTTGAGTGTTTTATTGTCTTTCTCAATTGTGCAAACAAGTTTGGCAAAAACCATTACCGCAAGATTGAATTCAAAATACGAAACCTCTATAATGATTGAAAAGGTTGACTTATCTTCACTTAGAAATTTAGAATTAGAAAATATTTTGATAAAAGATCACCATCAGGACTCACTAATCTATGTGAACAAGTTATCAACTTCTGTCTTAAATTTTAGGAAAATATTCAAAGGTAATTTACTGTTTGCTGATATAGAAGTTGAAAATGCTATTTTTAACTTAAAAACTTATAAAGGCGAGGAAAATAATAATTTAAATGTATTCACTGAAAAATTTAAAAAGGAATCTGATAATAGTGATAAACCATTTCGATTAACATCATCTTCTGTTTTTCTAAATCAAGTCAATTTCAACTTAATAGATGAAAATAAAAGTAAAGAACCCATTGTATTTTATCATAATATTAGTGGGTATTTTGATGGATTTAAAGTTCACGATGATCATGTAAGTGCCTCTATTCATGATTTACGCACCAATGAAAATCATCATCTTAATATTATTGATTTTGAAACAAAATTTAGCTATTCCAGTACAAAAATGGAGTTTAAGAATACTCGATTGAAAACTAAAAACTCTAACTTCTCGGCCGATATAATATTTAAATATGATGAGGGTGATTTTTCAAATTTCACAGAAAACGTAAATTTAGAGGCTGAATTTTATCAGGCTGATATTGCATTGGTCGATTTAAGAAAATTTTATAATGAATTCGGAAAAAACGATGTGATTCATTTTAAAACAAAAGCGAGGGGTACAATTAATAATCTTGAATTGATAGATTTTGAGCTTGCATCAAACAGAGATTTTGAATTGATAGGGTCATTTAGTATGAAAAATTTAATTCAAAATAAAAACTTTGAATTAAAGGCCGATATTGATAAATTGACTTCCAATTATGATCATTTAATAAGTTTATTACCTAATATATTAGGAAAAAAAATACCTACTTTATTTGAAAGAATAGGATCATTTACAAGCTCAGGCAAGGTGAATGTGACGAAATCTTCTATTTATTCTAAATTAAATACGCAATCTGATATTGGTTCTTTTAAAACGGATATTGAACTTGTAAACTTCAATAATGTTGATAAAGCCATCTATAAGGGGCAAATCGATCTGGAAGAATTTGACCTAGGTACTTTTATAGGGGATAGTTTGGTTGGTAATTTGTCAATGACTGGTGAAATTGAAGGGAAAGGCTTTCAAATGGATAAAATCAATACTAAAGTGATTGGATTGATACGTAAGCATCAGTACAAGGGTTACACATATTCGGATATTGATATCAATGGGTTTTTAAAAGACAGGCATTTTAACGGGGAACTAAATGTAAATGACCCGAATATTAATTTGACATTTAAAGGTTTGGCTGATTTGTCAGCAGAAGAGTATGAATTTGATTTTAAAGCAGATGTCAATCATGCAGATTTTTTAAAGTTAAATTTGTTTACAAGAGATGAAAGATCAATTTTAAAAGGTAAAATTGATATCAATTTAAGAGGTAGCAATTTGGATAATATGGTTGGAGAAATTCATTTTAAAGAATCAACTTACATTAATCAAAATGAGAAATACTATTTTAAAGATTTCAATGTCTCTTCATTTTTTAAGGATTCCATCCGAGAGGTTCGAGTGAATTCGACGGATATTATAAATGGATTTGTCAGAGGTAATTTTAAGTTCAAAGATTTAAAAAAATTGTCAAAAAATTCGATTGGAAGTTTATTTGTAAATTATCAAAAAGAAGAAGTTGCCAATAGTCAATTTTTAGAATTTAATTTTAATATTTATAACAAAATAGTTGAAGTCTTTTTTCCCGATGTAAGGTTAGGTGCAAATACTATTATCCGTGGAGAAATGGATTCGGACAAAGATAAATTGAAGCTTTCAATAAAGTCTCCCGATATTGTTGCTTTTGAAAATGAAATTGAAAATATTAGATTACAGGTAGATAATAAGAATCCCTTATATCATACCTTATTAAGTGTTGATAAGGTAAATTCAAAACATTATAATATTGCCAATGTTAACTTGGTAAATGTTACCTTGAATGACACTTTATTTATGAGGACCGATTTTATAGGTGGAAATGAATTAAAAGAAAAGTTCAATCTAAGTTTTTATTATACGATTAACGAAAATAATCAATTCGTTTTTGGGTTTAAAAGCTCGGAATTGGTTTTTAAAAATAATACGTGGAAAATTAATCCTGAAAATAATAATCAGAATAAATTTGTTTTTGATAATAAATTTAAAAATTTTGCCATTGACAATATTGATGCTGTTTCAGAGGATCAATATATAGGTCTGGCTGGGTTGGTTTATGATAATGACAATAAAAACATTGACTTAAAATTTGAAAATGTTAATTTGTATGACATTACACCCAACGTAGACAGTGTTGCAATAGATGGAAAAGTGAATGGAGTTATTAATCTGAAATCTGTTAATGGAAATACACTACCATTAGCAGATATGACAATTAATTATTTTAGTATCAATGATGATTTTTACGGTGACTTAACATTTAATGCACGTGGAGATAAATCAATTAAAAATTATAACTATCAAGCAAAGTTGGTTAATGGAGATTTGATAAGTTTTTATTCAAAGGGTAAATTAGATTTTGTGCCTGAAAAGCCAACAATAAGTGCTGAAATTGTATTTAATAATTTTAAAATTAGCGCTTTTAGTCCCTTAGGAAAAACTGTTTTGTCTGAAATAAGAGGTTATGCATCTGGAAGAACTTTTATTTCAGGAAATATAGAAAATCCAAAAATTGATGGAGAAATTAATTTGGAAGAAGCAGGAATTGCATTGCCCTATTTAAACGTAAATTATAATTTTTTAGGAAATACCCGGGTGAAATTATATGATCAGACATTTGACTTTTTAAATATTTCACTGCAGGATGATATAATGAAAACAACTGGAATACTTCAAGGTAAAATAAGTCATAAAAATTTTAAAAATTGGAATTTGGATCTGGGATTGACAACGGATAATTTATTGGTATTAAACACTGAATATGACGAAGAGAAGGAAGATGTTGTATACTATGGAACTGGATTGTTATCTGGTAGTACAACATTAAAAGGCCCCACAGATGATTTGGTTATTGATGTTCGGGGAAAGACAAATAAAGGAACAGAAATTATAATTCCATTAAATTATTTGAGTACAATTAGTGAAACAAAATTAATTACGTTTGACCAGCCAGAAATTTTGGATAAGGAGATTGATAAAAAAGGTGAGATTATATTTAAACAACTTAAAGGCTTAACATTGAATTTCGATCTTGAAGTTACAAAAGATGCTATTGCACAAGTTGTAATAGATAAAGTTTCAGGAAGTTTATTAAGAGGAAGTGGAGATGGGAATTTAAAATTAAATATAGACACCAATGGTAGATTTGAAATTTTTGGGGTCTTGGTAATTGACAATGGTGAATATCAATTTAAAAATATAATAAACAAGAACTTTAAAATGAAAAGAGGTGGTACTATTGTTTGGAATGGCAACCCCTATGATGCCGAATTAAACATTGAAGCAATAAATATAACCAAAGCCAACCCGTCAGTATTGTTGGATGAGCTTAATAGTTCTAGAAAAATTGATGTTGAATTGATAACAGTAATTACAGGTACTTTATCTTCTGCTAATTTTGATTTTGATATTAATATTCCAAATGCAAGTTCCTTAGTATCTTCGGAATTGGAATTTAAATTGAATAATGAAGATGATAAATTAACTCAATTTGTGTCTCTACTTGCCACGGGTAATTTTATCAATTTAGAAAAAAGTAATTCAGATTTTGGAAGTGCCGCCCTGTCAGGAACAATTGCTCAAAAAGCGTCAAGTATGCTAACTCAAATTTTAAAAAGCTCAAATGAAAATATTGAGGTTGATGTCACATATGACGTTGGAAAATCAAATAGTGTTGAAGATGTAATTACAGATGACCAGTTGGGTATTTCCGTATCGGGTAGAATAGCTGATAGGGTAATAGTTCACGGAAAGGTAGGTGTTCCTGTTGGATCTAATACCAATTCTAGTGTAATTGGAGAAGTTGAAGTTGAAATTCCATTGAATGAAGCTGAGACCTTAAGTGCAAAGGTATATAATAGACAGAATGAAATTCAATTCGACGTTTTGGAGGGGGAAGGGTATACCCAAGGTGCGGGAATTTCATATCAATTTAATTTTGACAATGGTGATGAATTTTTAACCAAACTCGGTATAAAAAAATCTAAGGAAGCCAAAGAAGCTTCGAAAAAGGAAAAAGACAGTTTGAGAGCAATTAAAAAGTCTGAAAAAAATAAAAAATAAAAATATCTACTTTGAGCACTTTACTTATATTTTCGATAATACTTGCATATTTTAGTCTAATAATGATTATTTCTTATGTCACTTCAAAGAATAGAAGTGATGAGAGTTTTTTTACCGGCGATAGAGAATCCCCTTGGTTTTTAGTTGCCTTTGGTATGGTGGGAGCCGCTCTTTCTGGAGTGACTTTTGTTTCTGTACCAGGAATGGTTGGTAATAATAATTTTTACTTTTTTCAATTTATATTGGGTAATGTTGTAGGTTATTTATTTATAACTTTTGTATTAATACCCCTATATTATCGGTTGAAGTTAGTTTCAATTTATGCGTATTTGAATGAAAGGTTTGGTAATAAAACTTATAAAATAGGTTCCCTGTTTTTTTTAGTATCCCAGTCATTTGGAGCTGCCTTACGATTACTGTTAGCAGCCAAAATATTACAATTTGCATTCTTTGATAAATTGAATATTCCATTTTATTTAACCGTTATTATTATTCTATTATTGATTTGGTTTTACACGAATAAATCAGGGATTAAAACCATTGTGTGGACTGATACTTTGCAAACATTTTTTTTAATATTGGCAGCGGTAGTTACTATAATTGCAATAACTAATGCTCTGGATTTAACTTTTGAGCAATCCATAGATGAAATTGTGAATCATAAATATTTTAATATTTTCAATTGGGACGGAAAATCCGGTAATAATTTTTATAAACAGTTTATTGCGGGGATTCTTATTGCCATTGCTATGATGGGGCTGGATCAAAATATGATGCAGAAAACTTTGACTTGCAAAAATCAATGGGATGCACAAAAAAATACATTAACCTTTAGTTTGATACTGGCCATCACTCAATTTTTATTTTTAGGACTGGGTATTTTATTATATGTCTATGCTGAATCAAGGGGGGTATCTTTACCTATTGGTGAGAACGGAGTTTATTTGGATACGGATACCTTATTTCCGAATCTTGCCATCAATGAATTTGGAGTACTTGTGGGCGTGAGTTTTTTATTAGGGATTATCGCAGCATCATTTTCAAGTGTTGATTCGGCACTTACCGCCTTGACAACTTCTTTCACTTATGATTTTTTAGATATTTCTCATAAATCTAGTGAAGAGAAAATAAAATTAAAAAACAAAGTACTATTTGGGTTTTCCTTGATTATTTTTTGTTTAATTATGTTGTTTTCCGGTAGTAGAGGAGATGTTATTTCAACCATTTTCAAAGTAGCCGGTTATACTTATGGCCCTTTATTAGGACTTTATTTGTTTGGAATGTTTAGTAAAATTAATGTCAAGGATAAGTGGGTGCCCATTGTTTGTCTTGTGGCTCCGGTTATAACCTATTTACTAAACGAATATTTTAAAACTGGATTTGGATTTGATTTTGGTTTTATCAATATTGCTGTAAATGCTTCCTTAACGATCATAGGATTATTATTAATTGTAAAATCGAAAAAACAGAATGTCAGATAAACCTACAACAGAGCAATCATCCTATTATGATGATTTGGAACATATGAAGGTGAGTGATTTGCTTAGAAATATAAATAATGAAGATAAAAAAGTTTCTTTGGCAGTAGAAAGATGTTTGCCTCAAATTGAACCTTTAGTAGAGAGAATTATTGAAAAATTTGAATTGGGAGGCCGACTTTTTTATATTGGTGCTGGTACCAGTGGAAGATTGGGGGTATTGGATGCTTCAGAATGCCCTCCAACATTTGGCGTTCCTGATGATTGGGTAATTGGATTAATTGCAGGTGGAGATGGTGCATTGAGAAAGGCAGTTGAAAATGCCGAGGATAATACAACTCAGGCATGGAAAGATTTGGAAGAATACAAAATAAATTCAAATGATGTTTTGATTGGAATTGCAGCTTCTGGAAGCACTCCTTATGTAATTGGTGGGTTGAAAGATGCAAATAAAAATAATGTTATTACAGGCTGTTTAACTTGTAATTTAAATACAAAATTGGCTGAAGTATCTAAGTATCCTATTGAAGTTGTTGTAGGATCAGAATTTGTAACCGGGAGCACACGCATGAAATCCGGAACAGCTCAAAAATTGGTTCTGAACATGATCACTACTTCTGTAATGATTAGATTAGGCAAAGTTAAAGGTAATCGTATGGTTGACATGCAGTTATCAAATGATAAATTGGTTAAACGTGGCACTTTTATGATTGCTAATGAATTGAATATTGATCCAAAAGAAGCTAATAGATTATTGTTAAAGTATAAGAGCGTTAGAAAGGCAGTTGAAAATTATAACAAAAGAATTCATTGATAAACAAACAGATGAATTCCATTGAATTAAGAGTAAAAAATTTTTCTGAAATTGGAAGAAGAAGTTTGAATGTCTTGTCAGGTATTCCTTATGAATATTTAAAATAGAAATGCGATAATAAGGCCTTTACAATTTTTGAAATGATATGACATATATTAGATGGTGAGCATTTAGATCTTAAAATAATTGAAAACCCTGTCAAAGTATATTTAAAGGCTAAAAATTGAAAAATGGTAAAAAAAATAAGATTTGGATTGATTGGTAAAAATATTTCCTATTCATTTTCTAGGAAATATTTTGATAAAAAATTCTCTGAATTAAAATTAAATAATTATACATACGATAATTTTGACCTCGAAGAAATTGATGAATTTCCTGCTGTTATAGGTGAAAACTTAGGCTCAATTCAAGGCTTGAACGTTACTATACCGTATAAACTTGAAGTATTTAAATATATAGATGAAATTGATGA
The DNA here is from genome assembly GCA_030621915.1 of Flavobacteriaceae bacterium. Classification (GTDB taxonomy): domain Bacteria; phylum Bacteroidota; class Bacteroidia; order Flavobacteriales; family Flavobacteriaceae; genus Lutimonas. The sequence continues at coordinate 30,571 of JAUXGV010000002.1, read as the reverse complement.
CGATGCTTTGGTTATTGGAGCTGTTAATACAATTAAAATATTAGATAATGGGCAATTAAAAGGATTTAATACTGATGTTTACGGTTTTGAACATTCCTTGAAGCCGTTACTTAAAAAGCACGTGAAGAGCGCATTAATTTTAGGAACCGGAGGTGCTTCAAAGGCAGTAACATTTGTTTTGAATAAATTAAATATTGCATATAAGTATGTTTCAAGAAACCCTAAAAACAATGAAACTTATTCATATGATGAATTGACTGAAAATGTGATGATGGACCACCATTTAATAATTAATTGTACACCAATTGGTACCCATCCAAACTCAGATGTTTCACCCAAAATACCGTATCAATATGTTACAGATAAACATTTTTTATTTGATTTGATATACAATCCATCTGAGACACTATTTTTATCCAAAGGCAAGGAAAAAGGAGCGATTGTAAAAAATGGTTTACAAATGTTGGAGCTGCAAGCAGATAAGGCTTGGGAAATTTGGACAACCTAAACTTTCATACAATTACGCAACTTTAATTGTAATTTATCATCTAATTTTTGAGATAGTTATGTGAATTAATAAGCTTAATTACTATCTTTCGAGACTTTTTAAAGCAATTTATTAATAAAGGAACCTTAAACATTTACAAAATGTTAGACGAAAATATCGAAGAATCAACTTCAGAAGAATCAATAGATAAAATTGAAAAGGCATCAAAAAAAACAGAAAAAACTCAAGCTGTAATTGATAAAGATATTGAAGATGAAAAATCAATTGAAAAAATTGATGAAGTAGTTACGACAGAAAGTAAAGATGCTGTAGATAATAAAAAAACTGAGAAAGAAGATGATGTAAAAGAAGTTGTCGTAAAACCTGTAGTTGATTCGAATGGAGAGAATAAAGAATTCGAAATAAAAGAAGAGAAGATTGTTGCAGAACAATCGGAAACTACTGATGTTGTTAAGAAGAAACAAGAAATTGAAATGAACGCTGATACTGATGAAAAGGAGCCGGTTGAATTAATTGTTGACGCTAAGGATGAAAAGAAAATTAATACCCCAATAGAAAAAAAACAAGATGAAAGTGTTGTGTCTGATCCTGAAACTGCACCTAAGAAAGTGCCTGTAATTGATGTTTCAAAGTTAACATTAGATGGATTGGTTGATGCCATGCAAAAATTGAATGAATTTCCAATTCAGGAAACCAAAAAACAATTTGAAAATTTAAGATCTGATTTCACCAAAAAATTTAATGTCTTTATAGCAGAAAAGAAAGAAGCATTTATTAAAGATGGTGGTAATGAAATTGATTTCAGTTTTTTCCTGCCAGTGAAAACTACATTTAATGAGGTAGTACAGTCCTATAAAAGGAAAAGACAAAAGCATTATAAGGAAATTGAATCTGAGCAAAAGGAAAATCTTCAAAAAAAACTCCAATTAATTGAAGACTTAAAGAATTTGATTGATAATGCGGATCCTTCCAGTATGTATAAGAATTTTAGGTCATTACAGGATGAATGGCGTAAGATTGGCCAAATCCCTCATTCAAAATATAATGATGTTTGGAGAACTTACGATCACCATGTAGAAAGGTTTTATGATTTGTTGCATTTGAACAATGATTTAAGAGATCTCGATTTTAAGCATAATTTGGAGGAAAAAACAAAATTGGTAGAAAAAGTTGAACAATTAGCAGATCAGGAAAATATAAATCACGCGTTTAAAGAATTGCAAATTTTACATCGTATGTGGAAAGAAGATATTGGACCTGTTGCTAGAGATGTTAGAGAAGAAATTTGGGATAGATTTAGTGAAGCTACTAAAAAAATACATGACAAACGACATGAATTTCAAAATCAACTTGATTCAAAATTCAAAGCAAATGTGGATCTTAAAATTGCTGTAATAGAAAAAATAAAAGAGTTTAAAATTGATAATGAAACTTCACACAAAGCCTGGCAGGAAGGGATCAGGAAAATGGAAAAGTTGAGGAATGAATTTTTTGCTATTGGGAGAGTTCCAAAATCAAAGAATGAAGAAGTTTGGCAATTGTTTAAAGAAGCGACCAGGAAATTCAATAAATCTAAAAACACTTTTTATAAAGATATTAAAAAGGACCAGCTCGAGAATCTTGAGAAAAAAATGAACCTTGTAGAGCAAGCGGAATCATTAAAGGATAGTGAAGATTGGGATTCGGTGACAGAAGTTTTTAAGAAAATACAGTCCAACTGGAGAAAAATCGGGCATGTCCCAAGAAAGGATTCTGATAAAATTTGGAAAAGATTTAAGGATGCCTGCAACCATTATTTTGACCAATTGCATAATATGCAGGATGGATCAAATAAAGAACAAGTAGAAGTTTTTAATAAAAAGAAAGAATTGCTGGATCTATTTAAAGAGGAGATCGCTCAGGAAGTTGATTTAACTCTGGATTTGATAAATTCAAGAATTACTGATTGGAAGAAATTGGGGGTTGTTCCAGTAAAAATGCGCCATATAGATTCTAAATTCAATAAGGCGATTGATTTGGCATGTAAGAAAATAAACATAGACAAGGATGAAGCTACCTTGCTTAAATTTAAAAATGTTATCGATGCGTTTGTTGATCAAAATGATGTACGTAAAATTGATAATGAACAATTGTTCGTTAGAAGAAAAGTGGATGAATTGACAAAGGAAATTAAACTCTTGGAAAATAATATTAGTTTTATTTCGAATGCTTCAAGGGATAATCCATTAATAGCCAATGTTTATAAAAATATTGATAAGCATAATGAAGATTTAAAAATATGGCAAAAAAAATTATCCTATTTAAGGAAATTGGAATACTAGAAATGAAAATCCTGCCATTGGGTAGGATTTTTTTTGCACTTAAAATATTTTTACGCCAAATATACGTTCCAACTCATTAATGTTTGCCAAGGATAGTACATTTCTAAGTATATTTGCACTACAAAAAAATTAATTATGTCCGACGATAAAAAAGTAATATTCTCAATGTCCGGTGTAAGTAAAACTTACCAAGGAGCCAATAATCAAGTGCTCAAAAATATATATTTAAGTTTTTTTTATGGGGCTAAAATTGGCATTTTAGGACTAAATGGATCGGGTAAATCTACTCTTTTAAAAATCATAGCCGGAATTGATAAAAGTTATCAGGGCGATGTTGTTTTTTCGCCAAATTATACAGTTGGTTATTTATCACAGGAGCCGGAATTGGATAATTCCAAAACAGTAATTGATATTGTTAAAGAAGGTGTAAGTGAAACCGTTGCTATTTTAGATGAATATAATAAGATTAATGATATGTTTGGTTTGGAAGAGGTATATTCTGATGCTGATAAGATGGATAAATTAATGGCTCAACAAGCTGTATTGCAGGATAAAATTGATGCATTAAATGCATGGGAATTAGATACTCAATTGGAAATTGCCATGGATGCTTTAAGAACTGCACCCAAAGACACGCCCATTAAAAATTTGTCTGGAGGGGAGAGACGTAGAGTTGCTCTTTGCAGAATTTTGTTGCAGCAACCAGATGTATTATTATTGGATGAACCAACCAATCATTTGGATGCTGAATCAGTTCATTGGTTAGAACATCATCTGGCTCAATATAAGGGAACTGTAATAGCAGTTACTCATGATAGATATTTTTTAGATAATGTTGCAGGTTGGATTTTGGAATTGGATAGGGGTGAAGGAATTCCTTGGAAAGGAAATTATTCGTCATGGTTGGAACAAAAAACAGATAGATTAGCTCGAGAAGAAAAGACGGCTTCCAAACGACAAAAAACTTTATTGAGAGAATTGGAATGGGTTAAAATGGCACCTAAGGGAAGAAATTCCAAATCAAAAGCGCGATTGTCAAATTATGATAAGTTGATGAACGCGGATCAGAAACAAAAGGAAGAAAAATTGGAGCTATATATTCCAAATGGACCTCGATTGGGTAACAATGTGATTGATGCGATTAAAGTGTCAAAAGCTTTTGGTGATAAATTGTTATATGATGACCTTAATTTTAGTTTGCCACCTAATGGAATCGTTGGAATAATTGGTCCAAATGGAGCTGGAAAAACAACGATTTTTAAAATGATTATGGGTGAAGAGAATGCTGATAATGGAGATTTTAAAGTCGGTGAAACTGCAAAAATTGCCTATGTAGATCAAAGTCATTCTAAAATTGATGAGAATAAAACAATTTGGCAGAATTTTTCAAACGAACAGGAAATGATCATGATGGGCGGTAAACAGGTAAATTCAAGAGCCTATTTAAGTAGATTTAATTTTTCAGGATCAGAGCAGAATAAAAAAGTTTCTGCCCTGTCAGGTGGAGAAAGAAACAGATTGCATTTAGCGATCACATTAAGAGAAGAAGGAAATGTATTATTACTTGATGAGCCGACTAATGATTTGGATGTAAATACACTAAGAGCCTTAGAAGAAGGGTTGGATAATTTTGCTGGATGTGCGGTTATTATTTCGCATGATAGATGGTTTTTAGATAGAATCTGTACACATATTTTAGCTTTTGAAGGAAACTCTCAAGTGTATTATTTTGAGGGAAGTTTTTCAGAATATGAAGAAAACAAAAAGAAACGTCTTGGGGGTGATTTGATGCCGAAACGTATTAAGTATAAAAAATTAATTCGTTGATATTTTAATGAACTCTAAAGTTAAAAATATTAAAACCGAATTATTATCTGATAATTGGTATATCTTAAATAATATAAATTTTGATTATCAATTTCAAAATGGAAATTGGGTCAATCAATCTCGTGAATCATATGATAGAGGTAATGGAGCTACTATATTACTGTACAATATTGAAAAACAAACGGTAATTTTGATTGAACAATTCAGGATGCCATCTTATTTAAACGGTAATGAATCAGGAATGATTATTGAAACTTGTGGAGGTTTATTAGATGGTGATGATCCGGTTACTTGTATTATAAAAGAAACAGAGGAAGAAGTTGGATATCAAATAAAAAATGTAAAAAAAGTATTTGAATCTTTTATGTCACCAGGCGCCGTTACCGAAATCATTTATTTTTTTATAGCGGAATATAGTGATAAAATGAAGGTAAGTAATGGAGGAGGTTTATTATCCGAACATGAAGAAATAGAAATTTTGGAAATTCATTTCAAAAAAGCTTTGCAGATGATTGAATCGGGGGAGATTAAGGATGCAAAAACCATAATGCTCCTGCAGTATGCACAAATTAACCAGTTATTCGGATAATTAAATTGTTGACTTTTACCTGATAAAATCACAAAATGAAAAGGTGATTTTGATACGGGAAGATTTTTTACATTATTTATGGAAATACAAGTATTTTGCAAATAATAAATTGCAAACTTCTTCAAAATTAGCACTTCAAATAATCAATGTTGGAAAACATAATTTAAATTCAGGCCCTGATTTTTTTAACGCAAATATTAAAATTGACAATCAGTTTTGGGCAGGGAATATTGAAATTCATATAAAATCATCGGATTGGTATCGTCATCAACATGAAGATGATGAAAATTATGACAATGTAATTTTGCATGTGGTATGGATAGATGATGTTGAGGTTTACAATCAGAATAATGACCTTATTCCAACCTTGGAATTAAATAAAATTGTTTCCAAAAATCAAATTTGTCAATATCAATCTTTATTTTCAAAGAAAATTAAATGGATCAATTGCGAAAATCAATTTAGTAATGTTGATCAATTTACCCTAGATAATTGGTTGGAAGTTTTATATTTTGAAAGATTGGAGAGGAAATCAAGAGTGATAAAAAAAATACTCAAAAAAACTTCTAATGACTGGGAAGCTGTTTTGTTTAAATTATTAGCTAAAAATTTTGGTTTGAAGGTAAATGGAGAATCATTTTTAAATATGGCTAATTCTATTGATTTTAAAATTGTTAGAAAGGAGCAAGCCAATTTAATGCAACTTGAATCAATATTTTTTGGACAGGCAGGGTTTTTAAATGATAATGTTGAAAATGCCTATCACAATCAACTTCAACAAGAGTATAAATATTTGCAAAAAAAATATAAATTGGAATCATTGAATAATGGTCAATTTCAATTTTTTAGGCTGAGGCCTATAAATTTCCCTACAATTAGATTGGCTCAATTGGCAAAATTATATGTTTCTCGCAACCAACTATTTTCGAAAATATTAGAGGCAGAACGTTTGGAAGATTTTTATCAATTATTTTCCATAAAAATATCTGGTTTCTGGCAAGATCATTATAGTTTTACTTCACCTTCCTTAAAACGATCAAAAAACTTAACAAAGTCATTTATTGATCTATTAATCATCAATACAATAATTCCTCTAAAATTTGTGTATTACAAGCAATTAGGCAAACTTGATGAAGACTCAATTTTGAAAATGATAAAGCAAATTAGACCTGAGAAAAACAGTATTATCAATAAATTTAAAAGCCTAAATACTGAAAATTCAAAAACATTAATTTCAGTTAAAAATGCATTTGAAAGTCAATCATTTTTGCAATTAAAAAACAATTATTGTAATCCACAGCGTTGTCTAGAATGTGCTGTTGGAAACGTTCTTTTAAAAGGCTGATTATTTGGATATTAGATTTTGATAATCAATAATACTTTGATTCACAATTTCCTTGGCAACTTCGGCATTTTGAAATTTAGTAACTTCAACTGTTTTGTGTTCTAATTTTTTGTAATCTTCAAAAAAACTTCTTAATTCTTTGATAAAATGAGGGGGTAATTCCGAAATATCATTGTAATGATTTACGCTCATATCATTTTCAGCAACTGCGATTATTTTATCATCATGTTCTCCTCCATCTAACATACGCATAACACCTATAACTTTGGATGAAACAATACAAAGAGGAACCATGGTAACTTGCGATAAAACTAAAATATCCAGCGGATCATTATCATCACAATAAGTTCTTGGAATAAAGCCATAATTGGCAGGATAGTAGATTGAAGAATATAAAACCCGATCTAACATGATTAGTCCACTTTCTTTATCAAGTTCATATTTTGCTCTAGTTCCTGTTGGTATTTCGATAATGCCATTTACAAATTCAGGAGAATTATTGCCAATTTTCACACTATGCCAAGGGTTGGATTTTCTAATTTTCATTTTTTAGTTTTGGGGTAAGCATGTTAGTGACTATCAATTGTCTCACTTATGCCAATTTTTTGCGAAGATAAGTAATCAGATAGGATTATAAGAAGATACATATCATTATATATTACAATATAATTGTTCTAATCTACCTCTGGCGGTTTGGACATACGAGATTAAATCTAATAGTGATAGCACATATTAAACCATATTTAATGCATTCACTGCCTTACTGGAGAAAATTAATCCTTGAAAGTTTTTAATGCTACTTAAATTTGGCAATCACAATTTGAACAAGTACAGTTTTCACAGGTACAATCATGACATTTTTCGTTTTTACATTCGTTACAATTGCAGGTGCATTTATTACTATCCATGAGAGCAAAATTTTAAATTATAATGATCAACTATAAACATGATAGATCTTTAAGGTAATAAAAAATAGATCAATTTATGTGAATTGCATCCAGGAACTTCCTTCTTGATAATCTTCAATACTATCAACCTTATTACTGAAGTTGAAGGAATTTATTAAATTAGAGATATCCTGTTGTAAAGTTGATATACAATTCTCTATCAAATCTTTTCTAAAGCCATTTTCGCCCATTTCCAGAACAAAGCCTGCAGATACTATTCTTCCAAGTGCTTTGCCTAAGTCAACCAATTTTCGTTGAGAAAGATTAATATCTAAGTTGAAATTGATTTCTTTTTTAAAATATTCTGCAGATTTAGAGGTTAATTCAAAGTCTTCTAAAAATTTGAATAGATTTAATTCTTTTTTTCTTTTCATCAATTTGATAATAGACTCTGATATTTGAGTATATAGCATTTCATTAGAGCCTTCAAAAATTTGAAATGGTCTACTATCAACAATTCCTCTACCTGCAATATTACTAATTCTAAATCCTTGGGCTCCGAAAAGTTGGGTTACAGATTGTGCCGCTTCCTGCATCAGATCCGTAACTACTGTTTTCATACTATTGGCCTGTACATTTTCTAAGGAAAGGTTTTTATCAATACCACTTCGCGAGCTACTAACAAAACACATTCCTGAACAAATTGTATATGCACTTTGAATTCGAGCTATTTGCAGTTGTACCTGATCTAATGATAAAAGGTTTTTACCACCAACGATTCTTTTATTACATTGATTTAAGGCTTCGTCAAGCATACGTTTTAAAAATCCCATTCCCATTCCCGGAAATTGCATTCTGCTTCTATGCAAAATATCAAGCATCATTTTAATACCTGTACTTTCTGGTTCTAATTTGAACTTTTCAGGAATAACCAAATTCAGTTTATTTCTACCATAAGGAATCATATATAACCCTAAATTATCAAATAATTCTTCAACAATAATTTTTTGATTCTCTTGAGTTACATCACAAATAAAAAAATCTATGTCTCTTCCCAATTGGCCTTGATCATTTTTCGAACGTGACGTAATCAACCAGTAGTCAGCCAAACTTGTTAACCCCTGCCAATGTTTGGTTCCTTTTATATGATAATTGGTTCCTTTTTTGGTGTTGAAAGTTTGCATATTCAAGGCATCACTACCATAATCAGGCTCTGTGATCATCAATCCACCCATATTTTGCTTTTCCAAGAAACGCTTAAAAATATTGGCCTTTACCTCATTATTTCCATACTTAGCAACAGGTTCTAAAAAAAGTGCAATATTGATTCCGAATGTTAATGATAGAGGCAACGACTCATAGGAAGCTGCAGAAAGAATACTTAAGCATTCCTTAACCTTAGCTCCACGACCACCAAATGTTTCAGGTATTGAAACTGAAAGAGGTGCATCAGTCATTATTTCTCTCATAACAAGTGATGGGACTCCTCGATTCAAACTGAATTCATTGATATCCGCCCTATCATAGAAAACAGATTTTAATTTATTTTCAAATGATTGTAAAAAGTCAGAAAAATTATTGTCCATGTATATGAGTATCAAATAAATAATATCTGCATTTTTATTTCATGTCAAAAGGCAGATTCATAAAAAAACAAAAATAGGGAAAATAGTTGTGGAAACTAATCAATTCGAGTATTTCCTTAAACAATTCTGTTCGTAATTATTTAGCTTCAATAGATTTATAAAAGCTAAATATATTTATTAATCATAAGACTTTATAAATTCAATCTAATATTATATTTGTTGAATATTTTTACCAAATATAACATGATTACAGAAAATATTAAAGACCAAATTACACCAGGAATTTCATTTGTCAAAAAATCGGGCAGAATTTTTATTCCGATAGCATTATTAAAATAATAAATAATCCCGGGAAGAATATAAATTAATAGAGGATTGGCTGCAGCCGGCATAAAGAAATTGGACCAGTTTGTAATTTTCTTGATTTCCATTAACCAATAAAGTAAATAAAAAATTAGAGTACATATTGCCGCTGAATAAAGAGTCCAGGATGGAGTACCCCTAATTTTTGAAATTTCAAAGTAAGGGCGGAGAAAATAACCCATGATAAAAATTATAATTGTAAATGCTATTACTTTCCAATTGATTTTTGACGAAGATTGATTCTCAAAAAACAATAAAGAAATTATAATTCCTGCACTTACCAAGGATGCATGAATTAAGTGGCTATTGATAAAATTAAATACTTGGAAATTATTTAAAATAAAATCATCAGTTCGGCTAAGAGAATTAAATAATATGCAGATAAAAAAGAAAATAATTATGGCCAGTAATTTTCCGTTGGTAAACCAATACCAAATTACCGTAAATAAATATGCCCATCCGATCAATCCTAATATTCCCCACCATTTTGGGGTCATTCCTCTTTCACCAGTGCCTTCCTGTACATATAGAAAATAAAGTCCAACAAAGCATACTAGCCCGCCATAAATAAGTATGTTTTTCCATATTTTAGAAAAATCATTTTTGTATTTATTCCAAATAGGAATAGGAAGGGTATATGCAATAAAACCCCATAGACTAGCTGAAATTAACATTTTCGATTCATCATAGCCATATTCCGCATTTACCATAAATAACCCCATTATTATCAAAGCAAAAGTTCTTTTCAATGTGTGTTTCCAAATTAATATGGGTGAATCCTTTTTGATAAGTCTTGCATTAAATGAGAAGGGAACAGACATTCCCACTATAAATAAAAAGGCTGGGAAAACGATATCTACAAAAGTCATAGCATCAGCTTCGGCAGGCATATGCTTTAACCATTGAGGTACATTGCTAACTGAGGATAACTCATTGACAAAAATCATGATGAAAATGGTTATTCCACGTAAGGCATCAATAGATATAATGCGTTTATTGTGAAGGTTTTCTTTAATAATCATAGTTAAAATATTGATATATATTGAAGTCAATTTAATAGATAATTTGATGCTGGTAAAAATATATCGACAAACAACTATAAATTACTTATTAAAAACAGGAATTAAAATAAACTTGGAAACAAGATTTAAAATTGAGAATAATTGGTTACCGGCATAAATTTTAATTTTAGATTTATGAGATATGTCATTTCTATATGTATTTGTATAACTATATTTGTACTCTATTTAGAATTAGTATAATTAAAAATAAACATGAAGGAGCCAGAATTGAACCCTATTAATTTATACACAGTATTTTCCTATGACTGTATCGATATGAGTTGTTTTGGTAAAAAAGAATCATGCTGTGAAAAATTTAAAAAAAGGGACAAATCTTATTGCAAGAAATGCCCTAATTTTTAATAAACTTTATATCAATTTTTACACTTCACCTTAGAATCAATAAACTCAATAACTTCTTTTTCTTTCGAAGTATTTTTGATATTCTAGTGCCAATAATAATTTTTGTTTATTTATTTTTTAATCAACTGTAAATTTAATTCTAATAAATAATGTATTTTTCTATTTTAAAGAAAAATGGCTTTTTATTAGTTGCTTTCAAAAAAAATGATTATATATACATGATCTCTATGATGTTGATTTAGCCTTTCTAATTCTCGTCTATATGAAAATTTTAGAACCTTAATACATCCACGATTCTCTAATAATTTTATATATATCACTAAAATCAACCTATTATGAAAACTAAACTATTATCTGGATTTTTATTAATTGCTATTATTGTTTTATTGACAAACTGTAGTGCTGCTGAAACTCTTGGTTGTGCCGCAGATGGTGGGACTCCTACTGAAGATGGATGTTATTATCCCCCTGCTGAATCCTCCTCAGAATTGGAAAAAAGATTGGAAGAGGAAAATGATTATAATACAGAAGAAGAAGAAAATTATCTAGTTGAAGACAATGAAAAGTAATTTTTAAATATTCATGCTAATTTAATTGATTTATCTTTTTATTGAGTAATTGGCTGTATAGTAAATTTGTTTTACATTTTCGAATCAATATACGTTATCACCTCTTTTTCTTTTTGTAATGTAGCTTGATATATTTTTTCTGCCTTGGTAATAATATCATCGGCAAATGCTCGATCATTAATATCTTTGGCATTGATCCGAACATTAAAATAGGCTCCAATTACAGCAGTTCGTGCACAAAGAATTCCTACACCGGCATCTGATAAAGAATTTTGCAATCCATCTTTTATCATAGCTTTCATGACTTCCATTGAATTATAAGCAGTTTTCATCACCTGAAAAGGTATTTCGGTAGCATATTTAGTTGCGTTTTCAATGGCTTGTATTCTCAATTCTTTTTCTTCAGAAGTACCTTTGGGCATCCTAAATCCATCGATGATTTTATTGAAGGAGTTTGTATCTTCATCAACCAAAAACAATAATTTGTTTTTATACGCCTGACCCCTTACAGCCCATTCTGAAAATTCTTCCCATCTATCGTCCCATCCTGCTTTATGGGCAGATAAATTAGCTACCATTGTACCCAATGAAACTCCTAAAGCCCCAACATATGCAGCAATTGATCCACCACCAGGAGCCATGGATTCACTAGCTGTTTCTTCTGCAAAATCACGAACCGTTAAATCAATCAGATTTTTTGCGTTTTTATCTTTTAATAGATATTCTATAATTCTCTCTTGAGGGTCAAATGGTTTCAAATCATCCAATCCCAAAGATTTAACGGCAATCTTGATTTTTTCTTTTTCTGAAATCCCTAAGGATCGTTCTTGTTTTATCAGAAAGTAATCTGCTGCATCCAACATGGCTTGTAAAGGAATTAACCCAATTAATTCTGAGCCCGTTACACGTAAACCACGAGATTCGGCAGACTTACAAGTTTCATCAAAAGCCTCATGCATTGAGGTAATACTTATATTGGTAAGATTATAGGAAATTTGTGCAATACCATATTCTTCAATAAACCACCCTATACCCTTAACGGCTTTTAATTTCCCAGGAATTCTTATGGGGTTACCTTGATCGTCCATTACTTTTTTACCTGTGATGGGATTTCCTTCTCTTTTAATTCTTCCTCCTTCGCGAATATCAAAGGCAATGGAATTGGCTCGTCTTGTTGTGGTTGTATTTAAATTTACATTATAAGCAATTAAGAAGTCTCGAGCTGAAATGGCTGTAGCTCCTGTTATTTTAACCTGATCATTAAATTCTGAGGGACCGAAATCAGGTTTCCAGTTGGGGTCTTCGAGTTTTTCTTTTAATCCTTCGTATTCTCCTGAACGGCAGTTTGCGAGATTCTTTCGTTTTTCTTCCAAAGCAGCATTTTCGTAATAATAGCCTGGAATTCCCAATTCTGCACCAACACGTTTCCCTAGTTTATGTGCATATTTCGCAGTTTCTTCTAAGTTTATTCCTGAAATTGGAACCAATGGGCACACATCCGTTGCACCAAATCGAGGATGTTCCCCGCTATGTTTACTCATATCGATCAATTCTGAAGCTTTTTTAATCAATAAAAACGCGGCTTCAATTACTTTCTCAGGTTCACCCACAAATGTAATTACTGTTCGGTTTGTCGCATTTCCGGGATCAACATTTAAAAGCTTAATTCCATCAACAGTTTTCACAATATTAGCTATTGCATTGATCTTGTTTATATCGCGACCTTCACTAATATTCGGAACGCATTCTATTAATTGCTTATTCATTATAATTTTATTTGAGACATTAAAATTAATTGATTTCTCTTAAAAAGAATACTTAAATATTTAAATTTATGCCCAATAAAATATTTCTTCCAATATTGGGAATATCATCAACTTTTAATACAGATAGATGTGAAATATATGTTTTGTTTAATATATTATTGATGCCAAAATTTATCTGTAAATCTGTTTTAATAAAAATGATATCTGTTCCCATACTTAAGTTTATTAAATTATAAGCCTCGGATGGTTGCTCAAAAGAACTTACATTATTTTTTTCGAAATAGGATTGGAGTGTTAGAGCCACAAATAATTCGCTAAACTTCTCGTTTACATTAAATTCGGTTCTAATAGTATTTGTTAATTTATTGGCTGGGATTAATGGCAAATAATCATTATCCATTTGCTTTCCGGTCACAGTTTCAAAATTACTTTCTATATGTAGCCAATCTAAAGGATGAGGGTGAAAATGGAGTCCAAATTCACCTCCATACAATTCTGCGTCGTTCTGCACATAGGTAAAAATATTATGTCCATCTTCAATTTCTCCAGTAGGAGTAAGATAAATATAATCGTTTATTTGATTATAAAAACCATTTATAAAAAACTCTAGGTGATCACTTTGATATTCTAGTGATAAGTCAATTTGAAAATTTTGTTCACTTTTTAAATTGGGGTTTCCAATTTCAAATCGGTTTGTTCCATGATGTACACCATTTGATGTTAACTCCGCTAAATTTGGAGCTCTAAAACCTGACGCTAAATTTAATCGTGAAATTACATGGTTAAAAAATAATGTTTTGAAACCTAAGGATGCTGCAAAATTTTGATAACTTTTATCTAGAGATTCAAATGTATGAATCTCATCTTCATGTTGAATTTTATGTTCCTCTGTCCTTATATTTCGATGGTCAAATCGAATTCCTCCCTGTAAACTATTGATTTCATTCCATGAATATAATCCCGAAATAAGTGCCCCAATATCATTTGTTTTGGCATTGGGAATCAAAATTTCTTCACCAAAGTTAGCATTACTCTGATTTAAACCTTGCAATCCAATTAAGCTTTCAAAATTTATGATTTTAGGAAATTGGTATTTTACATCATAAGTAAATGTTTTTAATTTCATATGTAGAGCTGCCTCATCCTCATCTATGGGGCCTTCATCATGTTCATGCTCCTCAAATTCTTTGCGATTATTATAAACATACCCCAAATCAAAATCCAGCTTAGAATTTTCGAAAAATAAATGATTATGTAAACTTAAAATATGATTGCCAATTTCTTGGAATGGTAATTCGGGTATTCTATCCTTAGATTGATTTCCAATACCTTCAGTTAGTCCAATTTCTGATTTTGTATAATTATATCTAAATTCTGAAATATAATTATTAGTGTTATATCCAAAACCCGCTTTAAAATCTTTTTCATTAAAACGAGTATTGGTGACTCTATCACCATTTGGAATTTTATAATCAATATGTGTACTGTAAGCACCTCTAGCTAAAAATTTAAACTTTTCTTTAGAAGTTTTAAAGCCTAAAGATGTGTTGCTCCCTAAAGTATTCGAAAATAATTTCTGTCTAAAATTTATTTTTGTTTCATTATTTAAAGCAAACTTTTCAGGAGTGAAATACAATACCCCACCCAAGGCATCTGATCCGTATAAAAGTGAAGCTGGTCCTTTGATAACTACAACACTTTCAATACCAGATTCATTTAAACCCAAACCATGCTCATTCCCAAATTGTTGATTTTCTAGCCGAACTCCTTGTGTGTAAACTAAAACTCGATTACCGCTTAATCCTCTAATAACGGGTTTTCCAACCCCAGTTCCGGTTGATATTTGCTCAACACCTGGTATGGAAACTATTCCTTGGATTAAGGTAGTTGCTCCATTTTTATCAAAGGATTTGATACTTTTATAGTCAACTTTCATTACATTTTTACTTTGCGTTTTTCGAAATGGTGTTGACACAATTATTTCATCCATATGAAAAACAGATTCGGTTAACTGAAGATTAACCACAATGGATTTATTAGATAAACTGACTGTTTTAATTTCTTTTTTAAACCCAATATAACTAACTTCTAATATGTGAGTTCCATTAGGAATATTGTTGAACTCAAAATTCCCATTTTCATCAGATGTAGTCCCAATATGTAGTTGTTCAATATAGATTTGCACGCCAAAAAGCCGAGTATTATCTTGTTCTGTAATGATACCTGTAATACTATTTTGGGCAAAAATGAATGACGAATACCCTAATAAAAGAATAATTAATTTACTTTTCATTCTGTTTGATTTAATGAATTAGATTATTGAATAATATTTAATTATAAAACATTAAATGAAGGAGGTCCTCTTTCGAAATTAGAAGAGATATATGTAAAATAAAATAGGAAATTTAATTGAATTGAAGGCCCTTGAAAATATTCAGCACCATGTATTTCAAGATAATTTAGGCCACTCTTGTATTGAAAATGCGTAAAATAATGGAGGCTTGAACAATTGCTCTTTTTGGAATGAATATGTGTTTCAGTCTTTGCCTTGCAAATATCATGTTCATGATCATCTAAAACATGTGTAAACCCAATAATTAAAGGCAATATAATGCTCAGTATCAAAATAAAGGATGTTATTTTTCTGAAATAACTACGCTTCATAAAAATTCAACATTTTAAATTATATAATTTACCTCACTTTTTATGCTTCCTCACTCTCATATTCAAGGCCTCAACACCTAAAGAAAACGCAATGGCAAAATATAGATAACCCTTAGGAATGGCGCCAACATGTTGACCAAAAATTTCTGCATTTGATAAATGAGCACTTTCGGTAACTAACATAAATCCAATTAAAATTAAAAATGAAAGCGCCAACATTTGGATGGTTGGATGCTTGCCTACAAATTTTCCAACCGGGTTTGCAAACAACATCATGATAAACATAGATAAGATTACAGAAATAATCATTATGATTAATGAACCATTAATCCCATTAGTCATTCCAACTGCGGTCAAAATGGAGTCAAATGAAAAAACAATATTTATCAAGGTAATTTCAATAATGGCATTTTTAAGAGTAAATACTTTTTTTGATTTATCGGCACTTTTAGTTTCTTCAAGACCTTCAACTTTATGATGAATTTCTTGGGTGCTTTTAAAAAGTAGAAAGATACCTCCAGCAAGCAAAATTACACTCTGCCCCGTTATTCCGGCTTTAAACCATGATAAGTCAATAGTATAAAATGGTGCATTCATGGCAATAAGATAAGAAATACCAAAAAGCAATATAATACGAAGTAACATTGCCAGAAACAAACCAATATTTGTGGCTTTTTTCTGTAAATTTTCCGGTAGTTTACTTGCAGCTATGGAAATGAAAATAATATTATCAATACCTAAAACTATTTCTAAAAAAGTTAAAGTTGACAATGCGATCCATGCGTCTACTTGTAAAAATATTTCCATTAATTAATTTTTGGTTTTGAAGGCCTCGCCTTTTTGTTTGAATTTAGAACCTTTGTAATAGGCATTAAACGAATAGGAATTTTTCTTTATTCCTGTAATTTTTACATGAAATGGAGTGCTGTCTAGTAAGGACTTTGGATTTTTTTTTAGCAAAATATATTCAAAATTATCCAACCATTTTATATGAAAAGTATCTTTTTTATGATCATAAGTTTCAATTTGTATGGAATCATTTCTAACAGCAAAGGATGTTGTGTTTTTATATTCTAATACTGTTTTAAAGGAGCCTGTTTTAAAATTGTTTGGCTTGGTATCAGGATTTTGAATGCATGAAATAACTGAAAAAATAATTAATAAGATGATAATATTTTTCATAAAATAAAGATAAAAAAAGTTTATAAAATTATCAAGAATTAGATTCCTGTATAATTACTAGGCGTTATTGCTTTTAATTCCTTCTTTATTGACTCTGAAACTTCCAAAGTATCTATGAAATTAGAAATGGATTCCTGGTTAATTTTTTCATTGGTTCTTGTTAATCCCTTTAAAGCTTCATATGGATTTGGATAAGCCTCACGACGTAAAATGGTTTGGATGGCCTCTGCGACAACTGCCCAATTATCTTCCAGATCCCGACTAATGGCATCTTTATTCAATAAAAGTTTATTTAACCCTTTTAAAGTTGAATTGAAGCCAATAATTGTATGACCCAGGGGAACACCCACATTTCTTAAAACTGTAGAATCGGTTAAATCCCTTTGTAAACGGGAAATGGGTAATTTAGATGATAAATGCTCAAAAATCGCATTGGCAATTCCAAGGTTTCCTTCTGAATTTTCAAAGTCAATTGGATTCACTTTGTGTGGCATTGCAGAGGATCCTACTTCACCTTTCTTAATTTTTTGTTTAAAATAGTTCATTGAAACATATTGCCAAACATCTCTATCAAAATCTATTAAAATTGTATTAATCCTTTTAATATTGTCAAAAAATGCAGCCAGATGGTCATAATGTTCAATTTGAGTTGTAGGAAAGGAATGATGCAATCCTAAAACATTTTCTACAAAATTTGTTCCAAAATTTTTCCAGTTCAATGCTGGGTAGGCCACTTTATGTGCATTAAAATTACCTGTGGCACCACCAAATTTTGCTGCAAATGGCACCTGATTTAACAATATGATTTGTTGTTTGATTCTTTCGACAAAAACATAAAACTCTTTGCCCAACCTTGTAGGTGACGCAGGTTGACCATGAGTTTTTGCCAACATAGGAATCTCCTTCCAAGCTTCTGAAAGCTCTTCAATTTTATCAATTAGGGTATTGAGTTCGGGTAAAAAAACTTCTAAATAGGCATCCTTTAAACTTAAAGGGACGGCCGTGTTATTTATATCTTGAGAAGTTAAACCAAAATGAATAAACTCTTTATATTGTTGAAGTTTCAAATCATCAAATTTTTCCTTGATAAAATATTCAACCGCTTTCACATCGTGATTGGTAATTTTTTCAATATCCTTAATTTTTTGCGCGTCACCTGAAGAAAAATTCAGGTAAATATTTCTTAAATCATGATATAATGAAACATCGAACTTTTTCAATTGTGGAAGCGGAATTTCACATAAAGAAATAAAGTATTCAATTTCTATTTTGACACGGTATTTTATCAATGCCTCTTCTGAAAAATAAGGAGCAAGAGCGACAACTTTACTGCGATAACGTCCATCTATGGGTGAAATCGCATTAAGGCTTGTTAAATTCATACTTTAGGGTTTTTAATATTTGCAAAAATAAGATTTTTAAATGATTAGATAATTTAATTATAGCATATTTTTAAAGCTCAATTTTTTCTAAGGTACGTTTGGCTCTGACTTTATAACCTGGGCTTCCAGTTATGATGTTTTGCTCTAAAACTAATTTTAATTCCAGATGAATCCAATCAAATTCTAACCCTAACAAGTACAGAGTATCCATGGCAAAAACTTGAGTTGCAATCTTGTGATCTTCAATAAGCCAATCAAAATTGGCTTCAATGATTTGAATTTTATTTTCATGGGTTAGATATTTCTTAATTTCATTTGATTCAGATGAGCTATATGCGTTTATAATATAAAAGCAAATTCGTGAAAGTGGGCGTAACATGCTTTCATGATCACATTTCCTTAAATTAATAGAAAAATAATTAAGATGATGAGCCATTAATTCAACACTTTCCATACATACTAATTCCAAAACCCAGGATGCCTTAATGGCGGTTTTGGTTTTATTTTCAAATACCAGTTCCAATAAATAGGGGAATAGTTCAGAATTCTCAAGAACAAATTCAGCCCCCTGATCCCTATAAATTCTCTTTGCGTTTTTTATAGAGTCAATCTGAATAATAAGATTCTCTTTATTCATTTTTGAGAAATAGTTTTTTTAGTAAAATCAAAGTTATAAAATTTCTTATTTTAGCCTTAATTAAAAAGGAAAAACACAACAAAAACTACTTTTTACAGTTAATTTAAATATGAAAAAGCGAACTCATTTAATCTTAGTTTTATTAATATCTGTAATTTCTGTATTTCAGTCACTTAACGCTCAAGAAAAAATCAATCAATTTGATGCTAACAGAAAGAGAGATGGTGTATGGAAAAAATATTATAGCAATAATAGAATTAGATATGTTGGTACTTTCAACCATGGGAAAGAAGTTGGAACATTTAAATATTATTCGGCTTCAGATTCTGAGCATCCCATCATTATTAGAAACTATCATGAGGGTAAAGAAACAGCAGATGTTCAGTTTTTTACAACAAATGGTATTATTGAAAGTGAAGGATTGATGAGGGGTAAAAATCGGGAAGGAAAATGGCTTTTTTATCATGAGAATGGAAAATCCACCATGAGTGAAGAGAATTATTTGAAAGGTAAATTGGATGGAATATATAAAACTTTTTATCCAAGTGGAGAACCTACAGAAATTACAAATTATAGAAATGGACTTCTAGATGGTAATTATAAAAAATACTCAATAAAAGGATTGTTGTACAATGATTTCAATTATAAGAATGGAAAATTAAATGGAATGGCGATTTATTATAGTCGTAGTACCGGAGATCTTATAAAAAAAGGCCCTTTTAAAGATGATCTTAGGGTGGGAACCTGGGAGAATTATGTTGATGGTGAGCTGGTAAGTACTGAGCAACCTGCCTTGAAGCCGAAAAGAGAAAAAGAATAATTTTTTTCATTTCATATATGTCAATCTTCTTAGTTAGAACATCTATATTTTCATAAAACTTATCACTAACTTTGCAAACTCTAACTATTTATGATGCAAAGAGTTGTTATAGGACTTTCTGGCGGTGTTGATTCAAGTGTGGCTGCATATTTATTGAAACAACAAGGATATGATGTGATCGGTCTTTTTATGAAAAATTGGCACGACGATTCCGTAACTATTTCTAATGAGTGCCCTTGGTTGGAAGATAGCAATGACGCCATGTTGGTTGCAGAAAAATTAGGTATTCCGTTTCAAGTGGTGGATCTAAGTGAACAATATAAAGATCGAATTGTAAATTATATGTTTCGCGAATATCAAATGGGTAGAACTCCAAACCCTGATGTACTATGTAACCGGGAGATTAAATTTGATGTATTCATGAAAATTGCCCTTGAATTAGGTGCTGATTTTGTCGCTACGGGTCATTATTGCAGAAAGGATTCAATGCAAAAAGAGGGAGAAATAATGTATAAACTGCTCTCTGGAATTGATCAGAATAAAGATCAATCCTATTTCTTATGTCAATTATCTCAAAAACAGTTGGCTAAATCCTTATTTCCTATTGGTGAATTGAATAAATCAGAGGTAAGAAAAATCGCATCAGAACTTGATTTAGTAACCGCTGACAAAAAAGATTCACAAGGCTTGTGTTTTATTGGCAAGGTGAAATTACCTGAATTTCTACAGCAAAAACTGGAACCTAAAGAAGGGGTTATTGTGAAGATTCCTAATGATTCCCAATTATATGATAGGACCATTCCGGACTTTGAAAATAGAGATGAAGAAATGGAATTTTTTAGTAAAAAATATGATTATTCTTTGAGTGACGGTAACATTGTTGCAAAGCATCAAGGAGCCCATTATTTTACCAAGGGTCAAAGAAAGGGCTTAGCTGTTGGTGGTACGGTGGAACCCTTATTTGTAATTGACACAGATGTCATTGAAAACGTAATTTACACGGGTGAAGGTAAGTCACATAAAGGATTGTATAGAAAAACCTTGTTTGTAATCAATGATGAAATTCACTGGGTTCGACCTGATTTGGAATTGAAGGAAGGAGAGGAAATGAAGGTTCAAGCAAGAATTCGTTATCGTCAAAATTTAGAATCGGCAACCTTGTATAAGTCAGAATTTGGGTTGTATGTTGATTTTGAAAATGAGCAATCGGCTATCACTGAAGGACAATTTGTTGCATGGTATATTGGAGATGAATTATTGGGTTCTGGTGTTATTTCTTAGAATGATTCAATAAATTCTTTCTACCCAATACGACCACTAATATTCCTCCAAGCACTAAAATTGAAGCTATACTTAGACGAAATGTGATTTTCTCATCAACAAAAATTACTCCCCCAAAAGCAGCAATTATTGGGACCAATAATTGAATTACAGCGGTTTGAATTTTTGATAGTCCTTCCATGGCCATATACCAAATAGTATATCCAATACCTGATGTAATTCCACCAGAAATAATAGCCAAAACCACACCTTTTGTTGAATAACTTGAGTGTTGAATGGTGAAAACGAGCAAAATAATAATAAAGGGAATGGTTCTAATAAAATTATAGGTGGTATCTCTAAGGGGATTTTTTGATTCTTTGCCTTTTAAGGTATATATGCCCCAGGCAATACCGGCAATAGTCATTAGAGAAAAGCCTATTAATGAAGGAGATGAAACTCCTGGTAAAATTAAATAAACAAATCCTAAAAATGCTATTGTTACACCCAGCCATTCATAAATATTTAAACGGTTGCCTGAAATGATTGATAATAAAATAATGGTTATTTGAACCGAACCAAACATGATCAAAGCTCCTGTTCCCGTATCCAGTGAAATGTAGGCAAATGAAAATGTGACCGCGTATAAAAATAGCATAAAGCTGGAAAGCCAATTCCCCTTGGAAGAATTCTGACTCTGACTGTTATAGAGTTTTAATATTAATAACAATACTACAGCTCCTGAAAAAAGTCTAATATTGGTAAAACTTGCCGCGTCAATGGTTTTATCACCAAGTGCCAATCTGCATAAAACGGAATTCGCAGCGAAAGCTATTAATGCCAGTCCGGTAAGAATGAAAATTTTTAAAATGTGATTATTCATTTTATAATGGTTATAAAATGTTTTATTTTTACTAAGATAAACTTAAATAAATGACAAACAAAATTATAAAACTTTTTGATATCAAATACCCTATTATCCAGGCAGGTATGGTTTGGAATAGTGGTTATAAGTTGGCCTCGGCTGTGAGTAATTCGGGCGGCCTGGGGTTAATTGGAGCTGGATCCATGCACCCTGAAGTTTTACGAGTACATATTCAAAAATGTAAAAATTCAACCAATAAACCTTTTGGGGTTAATGTTCCTTTATTATATCCTGAATTGGATAAAATTATTCAAATTATAATGGAGGAGGGTGTTAAAATTGTTTTTACATCAGCGGGAAACCCAAAATTATACACTTCATTATTAAAATCTAATGGAATTAAAGTTGTACATGTTGTAAGTAGTGTAAAATTCGCATTAAAGTCACAGGAAGCTGGAGTTGATGCTATTGTAGCTGAAGGCTTTGAAGCTGGAGGTCATAATGGAAGGGAAGAAACAACTACATTTACTTTAATACCTATGGTTAAAGAGAAAATTTCAATCCCCTTAATTGCTGCGGGTGGAATCGCATCAGGTAGAGGTATGCTAGCTGCTATGGTATTAGGAGCTGATGGGGTTCAAATAGGATCTAGATTTGTTGCTAGTGAAGAATCTTCAGCACATATAAATTTTAAAAATACTGTTGTCAATATTGAAGATGGAGGTACTAATCTCACCTTAAAAGAGTTGACTCCTGTACGTTTGATTAAAAATCAATTTTATAATAAGATACAAGATCTTTATCAAAAACAGGCAAATCCTGATGAATTGAGGTTATTATTGGGAAAGTCTCGAGCTAAAAAAGGAATGTTTGAAGGAGATATGGAGGAAGGAGAATTGGAAATTGGCCAAATTGCTGGTTTGATACATGATATAAAACCCGTTAAAACGATAATGCAGGAATTGATTTCAGAATATAATTTATCTATACAAGCTCTTCATGGCTTATAAATAAATTCAGATTTTAGAAAAAATTAGCCGTTGTGAAAAGTCTCTGACTTTGAGCTCCAATGAATAAACTAAATAACGAGTATAAGAAATTCAATTCGATTTTTTCTATTTAGGAATTTTAATTTCGTACAGCTTTCGTGATTTGTTGTTTAATTTGTTTTCACGCAACCAAGGATTGTACATTTTAAGTTCCTTATAGTTTGTGTCAAACTTCTTAGCAAACAAGGCGATATTGGTAATAACGGTATCAACCTTTACAGTAAAAGTAGGTTTTAATACATATAAATCCTCTTCATCAAAATAAAAACCATATTTTTTAGGATGACTTAGTATTTCTTTTGCAGCAACTATTCTGGGGACATATCTTTCGGTATTTTCTCCTACTAATACTTCGTAATAACTGTTGACCCCTTGTTCCTTCAATTTTTTTACTATCCCATAATTTCCTCCATGATATGCAGCTGCGGCCAACGTCCAACTGCCTAATCTTTCTTTGGCTTTAATTAAATAATCACAAGCTGCTCGGGTTGCTTTTTCCAAATGATATCTTTCATCAACATTGGTATTCACTTCAAGTCCGTTTTCTTGGGCTGCACCTTTAAGCATTTGCCACATCCCTTTGGCTCCTACTGGCGATGTAACATTTCTTAAATCACTTTCAATGACCGCCAAATATTTAAAATCATCCGGTACACCTTTTTCCATTAAAATGGGTTCAATAATAGGAAAATATTTATGGGTCCGCTTGAACCATAATAAAGCATTGGATTGCCAATAGGTATTAATTAATAATTCACGATCAATTCGTTCTAAAATATCAGTTTTTTCAAGTTCCACTCTTTCACCGGAAAAACTTAAGTTTTTAGGAATTTTTAATGCTTTTATTTGATAATCATGGCTGGAATTGTTTGTTTCACTATTTAAATCTGAACTTTTATTTGTCTTATGATCGTCAGCATTGATGAAAAAAATGGAAACTATAAGCACACTTAATAAGACAATAAATCTGGAAGCATTTTTCACGTTAAAATTCATTTAAAAATTAGAAGGGATTTTCAAATGTAATAAATTTTTCAGCGATTTTATCCTTTTCTGACAAAATTGGATTTTCAATTCCCCAGTCTATGTTTAAATCAATATCATTCCATAATATAGATGCTTCATATTCCGATTGATAGTAATCGGAACATTTATAATTTATTATAGAATTATTCTCCAAACAATGAAACCCATGGGCAAATCCTTCAGGAATATAAAGTTGTTTTTTGTTTTCACCACTCAAAACATGTTTGAAATGTTGTCCATAAGATTCAGAATCCTTTCTCAGGTCTACAGCTACATCTAATATGCTTCCTTTAATAACTCTTATTAATTTAGCTTGAGGATATGGAGGTAATTGAAAATGTAAGCCTCTTAATACTCCTTTTTGGGATAGAGATTCATTGTCTTGAACAAAATTATAATTGATTACACTTGCCAATTTTTTTTGATTGAATGATTCCATAAAGTATCCTCTGTCATCTGTAAATACATTGGGTGTGATAAGAATCAAATCTTTGATAAATGTTTTTTCAATAATCATAGATGCAAGGTATTAAAAAATCTCTTGTAGTATGGAACTAATTTCTCTTCCTTTGTTTATGATCATAGCATGCGTTCCTCCTTCAATTTTAATGCAATTCTTGATGTGTTTAATAGGAAAAATACTGTCATCAGTGCCATGAATATGAACAAGATTTTTACATGGTTGATCTGGCTTCCAGTTCAAAACATGGAAAATAGCCCAATCTAAATATTGTTCATCTCTAACATTAAAGAACTTGTTGTATAATGCTGTTTTTTTTTGGATAGATTTGGTAAAATTATATTTTGAAAAATCAACAGTATGGGCTATTTTTTTTGATGGGAAAAACTTGTATAGTTTTAATTTTTGAAGAAATTTTAATCTCTTTGGAATTTCATTTTTATCCTTGATGCTTGAAATGATAATGATTTTTTCTGTTGGAATATATTTGCTCATCTCCTGAACCAAAATCCCGCCAAATGAAACTCCTATTAAAACAGGGTTTGGTTCGGTTATTTTTTCGACCAGCCTTTTTGTATAATGCTCCAAACTCTCATCAAAGGATTCCGGAATTATCCATTCCAAAAAATGAAGCTCAAATTTTTCCTGAGGGAGCTTTATGTAATCAAATATTTTTGAACTTGCCGCCAAGCCTGGCATTAAATATAACTGCTTTTTATTTGGCATGAATTATGGATATTAGGATTGGTTTTAATCCACTAAAGAAAAATTCAACCGCTATAACCATCACAATCAATCCCATCAAACGCATCATGACTTTATTCCCGGTTTCACCCAATTTATCGGTTATTTTACTGGATCCTATTAATATAAGATAGGTAAGTAATAAAACCAAAAATATAACAGCAATTAAAATTACCTTTTTTAGGGTCGTTTCAGATCCTTCCATTAAAATTATGGCATTGGTAATAGCTCCTGGTCCACAAATCATGGGTATGGCCAAGGGAGTAATAGAAATGTCATCAACATAGGCATTGATTTTATTTTCATCATCGGTATGTTTCATGTTTCCAAGTCGTGCTTGTAGCATATCCCAGCCCATGGCAAAAAATATAACACCCCCAACAATACGAAAACTATTGACAGAAATACCAAAAAATCTAAATAGAATTTGACCAGAAAAAGCAAAAGCAATGATGGTTAAAAAGGCAATGATACTTGCTTTTTTAGCAGTATATTTTCGCTTTTCACCGCTTAATTTAGAGGTCATTGACATAAAGATGGGCATGGTTCCCAAGGGATTTATCAATGTAAAAAATGAGGTGAAAACTAAAATCGCAAAAGTATAATAAGTATCCATAGTTTATGCTAAGCTTTTTTCTTTAACCCATTCAAATCTCACCAATCCATCTTCGTCAATATTTGTCAGTTGAACCGAATGAATTGTGTTTACCAAATTGGGGTTCCAGAGAGTTTTAACTTTAATATAATTTTCTGTAAAACCATGGATATATCCCTCTTTATTTTCTCCTTCAAATAAAACAGAAAAAGATTTTCCTAATTGACATTGGTAAAAATGTCTACGTTTTTTAACAGATAAACCCCGAAGCATTTTACTGCGTTTTTTCCGTACATTTTTTGGAATGACATTACCCATGTCAAATGCCTCAGTATTAGGACGTTCCGAATAAGTAAAAACATGTAAATAAGAAATGTCCAATTCGTTTAAAAAATTGTAGGTCTCTAAAAAAAAATCATCCGTTTCACCTGGAAACCCAACAATAACATCTACCCCAATACAAGCATCTGGCATTTTCTCTTTGATTTGACGGACTCTATCAACATAAACTTCTTTGAGGTATCTTCTTTTCATGAGTTTAAGTAAATGATTACTGCCACTTTGTAATGGAATGTGAAAATGAGGGACAAAGCTATTCGATTGAGCCACAAAGTCAATAGTTTCATTTTTTAACAGATTCGGTTCGATGGATGAAATTCGTAAACGACTAATTCCTTCCACTTGATCCAAGGCTTGAACCAATTCAAAAAAAGTATGCTCATGTTTTAGATTCCCGAATTCTCCTTTCCCATAATCACCAATATTTACACCCGTTAAAACAATTTCTTTTATGCCTTGTTCTGATATTTCTTGGGTGTTTTTTAATATATTTTCCAAAGTATCACTTCGTGATATTCCCCGTGCCAAAGGAATTGTACAATAGGTACATTTATAATCACAACCATCCTGAACCTTTAGAAAAGCTCTGGTTCGATCACCAATAGAATAAGAGCCTATATAAAAATCAGCTTCTTTAATTTCGCATGAATGAACTTTACCCATATCATTTTTAGAAAGATCATTGATATAGTCAAATACTTTAAATTTTTCTGTTGCACCTAAAACCAAATCCACACCATCTATTTTGGCCAGTTCATTAGGCTTTAATTGTGCATAACACCCAATAGCGATTAAAAAGGCATTTTCATTTTGTTTTAATGCCGATTTTACGATCGATTTGAATCTTTTATCAGCATTTTCGGTAACCGAGCAAGTGTTGATCACATATATATCTGCACTTTCATTAAACTCAACTCTTTCAAAACCTTTATTCTGAAAATTTCTGGAAATTGTAGAAGTTTCTGAGTAATTGAGTTTACATCCTAAAGTGTAAAACGCAACTTTTTTTTGTGTTTGCATTGATGTATATTTATCGTTGGCAAAAATACGATAAAATTATGATTGCAAAAACCCCAAAACCACCTTATTATGCAGTTATTTTTTCTACTATAAGAACCAATATAGATGATGGATATGAAGATACTGCAATGAGAATGGAAGAATTAGCCCATCAACAAGATGGCTATTTAGGAATTGAATCAGCTCGAAATGAAATTGGTATTACGGTTTCATATTGGGAAAATGTTGAAGCAATATTGAATTGGAAGAATAATGTGGAACATACCTTTGCACGCGAAAAGGGTAAGGCAGTATGGTACAAAGAATATCAATTGAGAATTTGTAAGGTGGAAAGAGATTATGGCTTCGAAAAACACTAAATACACGAAATTAAATAAATTGTGTTTCTGTGAAATTTCCTGATAGAGACAACCCTAATTTCACGGATTTGCAGTAATTGGGATGTCGTGGGATTGTTAAAAAGGGACACTAATTTCACAAATTGACACGAATTGGTTTACAAATGAATCCTCAAACGTAAATGATGCAATTTTTTCAAACGAACACGAATTATTTTTTGAATAATTCCCTCCCTGCCAGCCGTCAGGCTTGACGAGGTGTTAAGGGAGGTTTTTTATAAAGGGTTCAGTAAATATGATTCAAAATACCTTGGGTATGTTTCTTCCATTAATATTAACTATTAATCTTTAAAATCTAATTTGGCCAAAATGGGTTCATGGTCGGAAAATTTCACTTTATAATTTCTGTGTTCCGTCACTTCAAATTGTTCACTTGCCAAAATAAAATCAATTCTTAAAGGGTATTTATTAAAATCAAAGGTTTTACCAAATCCTTTCCCGGCGTGCAAAAAAGAATCTTTAAAATCACCTTTTATGTTTTTATAAACCCATGAATATGTTGTATTATTAAAATCTCCACAAATAACTGTTTTAAATTCACATTTTTCTTTGTGGGCAATAAATTGCTCTACTTGTAATTGTTGCTTTACAAATGAAGTTGATATTCTATTTAATAATTTTTTTGAATTTTTTTCATTTAAATTGAGACTATCCATTTTTATATGCATAGATTCTAAGTGTAAATTGTAAATTCTAATAGTATCATTTTCTTTGACAATATCAATATAAATTGCATTATTAGAAGTGTTTTTAAAATCTAAAGATCCCTTGTTTATAATCTCGAATTTTGAATATATTGCCTGGCCAAAATTACTTTCACCCTTTAATTCTAAATATTTATATGGGAAATTTAAATAGATGTCTTTTGATTTATAATATTCCTGTATTGTTACTATATCTGGGTCGTTTTGAACAATAAAATTTGATATTTTAATGGGAATATTTTCTGTTTGAATCCAATTATAACGGTTGAAAAGATGGACGTTATAGGTCATTATTGACAATGCAGATTCACTTTTTAAAGTTTCCCCGTTAAACTTATAAGGAAAATAAGAAAATAATATGGTTAATATAACGCATATTGATGAAAGAATAAATTGCCTTTTTAGACCATTAATCAGCCAATAAATTATAAAAATAATATGAGTAAAAATTAAAAAAGGAACCACCAGACTTAATACGGAAATTATGGGAAATGATATAGGCTTTATGTATGGAATGGCTATACTCAGAAATAACAATAATGCGAATACATTATTGATAAAATATAGTACTTTATTTAAAGGGGATAATTTTTTCAAATGAATAATTAGTTTGATTTTTATTCCTTTCCTATTTTAAATAAAAAATCCTTTTCTTCTTTTGTCAGGGTTTCGTATCCAGATTTACTTATTTTATCTAAAATTGCGTCGATTTTCTTTTGACGACTTTCAGGATTCTTCGCCTTGTGCTTTGTGTTTTTTTTTCCTTTGTAAACAGTTTTTAAAGGCTTTTCACTTTTTTTCTGAAATAAGCCTCCCAATAACAGAATTAAATTTTTACCCTGATTGAATTGTGTGGTTAATAAAAAACCTAAAAGTGCTCCACCGAGATGAGCCAAATGACCACCTGCGTTTCCATTGGGGATTTGAATAATATCAATAACTATTAATACTATTGCAATATGCCATAATTTAATACTTCCAATAAAACGCAATTTAATGGCATAGTTAGGTATGTAACTGGTGATTCCTACCAAAATAGCTGTGACTCCTGCAGAGGCTCCAACCAAATAGGTTTCATGCGTTTTTAATGCCGGGAGATAATTATAACTTAAAAGGAATACGAGTCCGCCCGATAATATTCCTAATATAAAATACAGTAAAAATTGTTTTTTATTAAAATAGTCTAAAAATATATTCCCTATATAAAAGAGGAATATCAAGTTAAATAAAATATGAAAAAAACCATCGTGTAAAAAACCATAACTTATGATAGACCATGGTTTGAAAAGTAATTCATCAAAATGAGGCGATAAGGCAAACCAATTGATAATAAAATTACTCTCATTGCCCATTAAAAACGAAAGGGTATTGAAAAGATATGTCAATAAAAACAATATTACATTGATGTAAATAATCTTTTCTACGGCATTGCCTGAGGTATATTTATATAATATGTTATTGAACCAATTATTCAAATTTCATTTTTTTTAATTAACTCCAACGGTTAAATTGATTTTTCTTCCAATATTGCATCATTATAAATCCAATAAGAGCTCCACCTACGTGTGCAAAATGAGCTATTCCTCCTCCAAAAAGTGAAAATCCTGTTACCCCGGAAAACAGATCCAAACCAATTAAAACAGGAATAAAATATTTAGCGGCTATTGGAACAGGGAAAAAGATAAGCGCCAATTTAGCATTAGGAAATGACATTCCAAAAGCGACTAAAACGCCATAAACGGCACCTGAAGCACCTACGGCAGGAGTATTGTAAATATGATAAAAATCGGTCAATCGTTTTTCAGATATTTGTGCTAAAATATCTGGATTATATCGACCTGATTCTAATAAGTTTTGAATATCGCCGCTTTGCATACCAAGAGCAATTAATTCGTTATAAACACTGTTAAACTGAAAATAATTCACGGCCGTATAAATTAGTCCAGCACCTATCCCTGCTGAAAAATAAAAGAATATAAATTTATTTCTTCCCCACATTTGTTCCAAGGGAGAACCAAAAGCCCAAAGAGCATACATGTTAAATACGATATGCATGACATTACCATGCATAAACATATGACTTACGAATTGCCAGAATCCAAAATGATCATTTTTTGGAAAATATAAGGCCAGCCAATTGCTTAAATCTATTCCTGTTAAGAAATAACGAGAGCCGAATAAAATGACATTTAGTATAATTAAATGTTTAATTGCTTCAGTGAGTCTTCCCATATTATTTTT
>JAUXGV010000117.1 GCA_030621915.1 Flavobacteriaceae bacterium | reverse complement strand
CATTTGTTTTATAAGGAATCATTTTCTTCTTACCATTTGAAATTTGAATACCGTTTTACAGATCAATGGCTAAAAGATGCCCCGTCTTATACCTATAGAAATAGTGGTGTGATGTTTCATTCACAAGATCCGAAAACCATTTTAAAAGAACAAGACTGGCC
The DNA here is from genome assembly GCA_030621915.1 of Flavobacteriaceae bacterium. Classification (GTDB taxonomy): domain Bacteria; phylum Bacteroidota; class Bacteroidia; order Flavobacteriales; family Flavobacteriaceae; genus Lutimonas. Next base: position 9,155 of record JAUXGV010000117.1, on the reverse strand, counting down.
GATATCTGTTGAATATCAAATACTGGCCGAAGAACAGGAAGGAAAGTCACGCCCAACCGGAAATATGTGCTCACCAGGTACTGATGTTATATTTGAAGGAGATGATGTGGATAAAAGACATTGTATCAATTCCTCTTCAAAAACTTATAAATGGAATACATGGGTGAAAGGTGAGATGATTGTTTATAAAGATTCTTTAATTATTCATAAAGTAAATGGTGAAGTTGTATTAAAGTATTCTAAACCTACCATTGGAGGTGGTGTGGCCAATGGTTTTGATCCAAGGATCAAAATTGATGGTAAACCCTTAAAAGAGGGCTATATCGGTTTGCAATCAGAAGGGCAGGGTATCGAGTTCAGAGAAATCCAAATTAAGGAATTAAGGTAAGAAGAAAATTTTTGTAAGGTTTTCTATTTGATCTCGACATTATTAAATAAATGTCATATCATGGATAGATTAACTTTTGTCAAATATTTTGTAGGCACTGCTTTAATTGGCATACCATTATTTGGTACTGTAGCCTGTGCGAGTTCGGAGGATGATGATGATATGAATAATGCTTCTAAGAATTGTTTGGCAAATGGTACAAACAGTTCAATTGCTTCAAATCACGGACATAGCTTACAGGTTTCTAAAAGTGATATAAACGCTGGGGTTGAAAAACAGTATAGTATAAAAGGGAGCTCAAGTCATACTCATACTGTGACCGTTTCTGCAAGTAACTTCACCACTTTGAAAAGTAACCAACAAATTAAGGTCAACTCTACGAGTGATGATTCCCATAGTCATTCAGTTACGATTTCATGTGCATAAACTGATTTAACTTTTTTTGGATCATTTTAGATCAAATAATCCATGGATAGTTACAGATAATTATTTTGTCTATTTGAATTCGCTTACAAAATGAAGCTTTACATTTTTATATTTTTCCTGAGTCATCTGAATTGTAAAGGCAGAATCTGCTAAAAAAACCAATTGACCTTTTTTATCTTTGGCCAGATAACGCTGTTTTACACGTTTGAATTCCTTAAATTCATTACTGGCATCATCTTCTGGTTCTACCCAGCAAGCCTTATGAACATTTAAATTTTCATAGGAACATTTAGCACCATATTCGTGTTCCAAACGATATTGAATAACTTCAAATTGCAGTGCTCCAACGGTTCCTATTACCTTTCTCCCATTGATGTCTAAGGTAAATAATTGAGCAACTCCTTCGTCCATCAGTTGATCCAATCCTTTGGCCAATTGTTTAGATTTCATTGGGTCTGCATTATTAACATATCGAAAATGTTCAGGAGAGAAGCTCGGAATTCCTTTAAATTCCATGATTTCTCCTTCCGTTAAGGTATCGCCTATTTTAAAATTTCCGGTATCATGTAGTCCTACGATATCTCCCGGAAAGGACTCATCTACAATTTCTTTTTTCTCGGCAAAAAAAGCATTGGGGCTTGAAAATTTCATTTTCTTGCCCATTTTTACATGCAAATAATTGGTGTTTCTTTTAAAAATTCCCGAAACTATTTTAACAAAAGCCAACCTGTCTCGATGTTTAGGATCCATATTGGCATGAATTTTAAAAACAAATCCGGCAAATTTATTTTCTTTAGAATCGACCAATCTTGTATCAGACATTTTGGGTTGTGGAGAGGGAGCAATATTTATAAAACAATCTAATAATTCTTTAACCCCGAAATTATTCAAGGCTGATCCGAAAAAAACAGGCTGTAATTCAGCATTTAAATAGGCTTCTTTATCAAATTTTGGATAGACCTCTTCTACCAATTCCAATTCATCTCTTAGGTCAGTGGCCCATTTCTCACCAATTTTTTCATCCAAATCAGGATTGTTAATATCGGTAAATTCAACACCTTCCAAAACTGTTTGTTTTGCATCTCCTGAAAAAAGGTTTAATTTTTTACCCCAAATATTATAGATTCCTTTAAAATCATATCCCATACCTATGGGAAAACTTAAAGGAACAACTCTTAAATTCAGTTTTTGTTCAACTTCATCCAGCAAGTCAAAGGCATCTTTACCTTCCCTATCTAATTTATTAATAAAAACTATGATGGGAATTTTACGCATTCTGCAAACCTCAACTAGTTTTTCGGTCTGTGCTTCAACACCTTTGGCAACATCAATAACAACAATTACACTATCCACAGCTGTTAAGGTACGAAAAGTGTCCTCAGCAAAATCCTTATGACCTGGAGTGTCAAGTATATTGATTTTGAGTCCCTTATAGTTAAATGCAAGTACGGATGTAGCAACTGAAATACCCCGTTGCTTTTCAATTTCCATAAAATCAGAAGTAGCACTTTTCTTAATTTTATTATTCTTTACAGCACCAGCTTCTTGAATGGCACCACCAAATAATAGTAATTTTTCAGTTAAGGTAGTTTTACCGGCGTCAGGGTGCGAAATAATACCAAAAGTTCTTCTTCTTTCTATTTCCTCTAAAAAATTCATCCGTCAAAAATTTTGGCAAATATAGGGTTATGATGCAGAATTATCAATTTAAAACTTCCATTTTCATAAATACATCATCCAAAGGCCATTCATCATTGCCAGCTTTTAAATTTACAATTTTATCAATGGTTGAAAATCCTGACACCACTTCTCCAAATACTGTATGTTCTCCATCCAAATGATGGCCTCCATCTCTACTTTGAATGATATAAAATTCAAAAGGGTTCGATTTTTTATGCGGATTATTTTCCCAATCTCTTGCTGCGGCAAGAGCGCCATATTTGTGTTTTCGATTGGACTTGAATTCGGAAGATATTTTATAGTTTCTGTATTTATTTCTATAACGCATTGTTTTTATTCTTTCTGAATTCCCTCCTTGAATGATAAAATCAGGAACTACTCTATAAAAACAAGTGGAATCAAAATAACCAATTTTTGAAAGAAATATAAAATTGGCTCTGTGGAGAGGAGTATCTTCGTATAGCATGATTTTAATATTGCCTAATCGAGTTTTAAGCAAAACAATGGTTTCCGTATTTTCATTTCCATAGTTAGTTAAAAATTGAACCACATTTTTGGTGTCTATACTGTCAGATTCTTTTTTTATTTTTTTCTTCTGAACCTTTGGTTTAATAATGGTATCTGTCGATTCAACTATTGTGCTTTTGTCTTCACTTTTTGAAGCTGATTTATCTGTGTCGCAAGCCACTACAAATAAGAAGATTACAATATAGAAGTGATGTATTTTTGTCATGGGCTTGGGCAAATTATATATTTACAAATATAATTCAAAAAACAAAATATTTACTTTATAAGATTCTTATTTTGTAGATTTGCTAGATGATAGAAGAACAAGTAATTTTGGTAAATGAACAAGATGAACCATTAGGATTAATGCCTAAAATGGAAGCTCATGAAAAAGCATTATTGCATAGAGCATTTTCTGTATTTGTGTTTAATGAGCAAGGGGAGTTATTATTACAACAACGTGCAGCAACTAAATATCATTCACCAAATTTATGGACGAATACTTGTTGCAGTCATCAACGAGATGGTGAAGTTAATATTGAAGCGGGAAAAAGGCGCCTAGAGGAAGAAATGGGCTTTATTTGTGATTTGAAAGAAGTATTTTGGTTTGTTTACAAAGCGCCCTTCGATAATGGATTGACCGAACACGAATTGGATCACGTGATGGTTGGAAATTATAATTTTGATCCTGAAATAAATAAAGATGAAGTACAAGCTTACAATTGGATGACATTGGATGATGTAAAATTCGATATGGAGAATAATCCTGATAAATATACAGAATGGTTTAAAATAATATTCAAGGAATCATATAATAAATTAAAAATTTAAGATTTATAATTTTACGCATTATAAATTTTCAAAATAATTTATGAAAACTAAAGAAATTCAATTCTATGAGAGTTACAGTAAATAGAAAAGCACATTTCAATGCGGCACACCGCTTGTATAATAATGAATGGACAGATGCTCGTAATAATAAAATCTTCGGCAAATGTGCCAATCCTAATTATCATGGACACAATTACGAATTAATTGTTTCTGTAACCGGAAATATTCATCCTGATACAGGATTTGTGATGGATATGAAAATATTAAAGAGCTTGATACATAAGGAGATTGAAGATCAATTTGATCATAAGAATTTAAATGAAGAGGTAGCCGAATTTGCTTCTTTGAATCCTACTGCAGAAAATATTTCCGTTGTCATCTGGAACAAGCTCAGAGCAAAAATTGAACCCAAACTAGACCTCACTATTACCCTTTATGAAACCCCACGTAATTTCGTAACCTATAGTGGTAATTGATATGAAAAGAAATAAATTTTTGATATTGGCTGTACTTCTTTTGGTTGCAGTTTTTTTAACGGGTAATATGGATAAAGAAAAAGGAATTGAAGTTGGAGACAAAGTACCCGTATTTAGTTTACAGGATCAAAATGGGGAATTATTTTCGATAGAAAATTATAGAGGCAAAAAAGCCATGGTAATTTATTTCTATCCTAAGGATGATACTCCGGGGTGTACCAAAGAAGCTTGTAGATTTAGAGATTCATATGAAGATTTTAAAAGCTTAAATGTTAAAATCATTGGTATAAGTGCGGATGATGTGAAAAGTCATCAAGGGTTCTCTGAAAAATATAATTTACCTTTTACTTTATTAGCTGATACCCAAAATGAGGTAAGAAAATTGTTTGGTGTTAAAAAAAATATTTTTGGATTGATACCTGGAAGAGTAACTTATGTGATTGATAAAAATGGAACTGTGATACATATTTATGACAATATGTTAAAAGCAGAAAATCATATAGATGAGGCTTTAAAAATTTTATTGAACTAAGAAGAATTTCTGTAATAATCTTCTAATATTTTTAAATATTTTTGTTTGGAAGTGCCTTCTAATAATGAATATTTGAAAGAATTTTTGGCCAATTCGTATAAATCTTTCTTAGACAACTGTAAAGCCTTTTGAATCTCGATATAGTTTTGGTTTAATTGACCTCCAAAATAAGCCGGATCATCAGAATTTACAGTGACTTTCAATCCCAAATCCATCATTTTTTTCAAAGGATGGTCTTTTAAATCAGACACTACTTGTAAGGAAGTATTTGAAAGTGGGCAGACAGTTAATGCAACGTCTCGATCAATAATTTCCTGAATCAATTTAGGGTCTTGCAAAGAATTATTTCCGTGGTCAATTCTTTTAATTTTTAAAATATCGATGGCCTCCCATACGTAGTTGGCATCACCTTCTTCTCCTGCATGTGCTAAAGGAATATAGCCTTCTTTTACAGAGGCTTTAAAAACATTTTTAAATTTTGAAGGTGGGTTTCCTTTTTCTGATGAATCCAATCCAATGGCTTTGATTTTATCCTTAAAAGGCAAAGATTGTTCTAAAGTTGTGAAAGCACTTTCTTCTGGTAAATGTCTTAAATAACTCATGATTAGTAATGAAGAAACACCTAATTTAATTTCTGCATCATCACATGCTTTTGAGATTCCGTTAATTACAATTTCAAAATTGATTCCTCTTTGGGTATGTGTTTGAGGGTCGAACATGATCTCAGTATGAAGAACATTTTGTTGAGCACATTTTTCTAAATAACTGTAGGTTAGATCATAAAAATCATTTTCATAAATTAAAACACCAGCACCTTGATAATAGATGTCCAAAAAATTCTGTAAACAATCAAAATTGTATGCCTTCTGAATTTCTTCTACAGATTTGAAAGGAATTTGGATATCGTTTCTTTTGGCAATTTCAAACATCAATTCGGGTTCAAAGGTCCCTTCAATATGTAAATGTAATTCTGCCTTTGGCATTTTATTTATAAAGTTTTCCATAAAACAAAAATAAGAATAAAATGGCTTTAAAAATGGCTTTAATTCTTGGTGATGAATTCATATGCTACTAAATAAAAAAACTCGATATTTGCAAAAAAATTGAATTAAATAATATTAATTTTTAATTATATTTGAATAATTAATTCATTCTAAAAAAATAAAATATGCCTGGATTTGAATTTTTTGGTGAAGCAGAAAGAAAAGAAGTGAATGATGTATTGGATAGTACCGTTTTGATGCGATATGGCTTTGATGGCATGAGAAATGGCCATTGGAAAGCAAAGGAACTTGAACAGGAATTACAAAATAGGCTAGGTGTAAAGCACGCTCAATTAACGACTAGCGGAACAACAGCATTAAATGTAGCCTTGGCAATTTTGGGCGTAGGTGCAGGTGACGAAGTTATTATGCCAACCTTTACTTTTGTTGCTACTTTTGAATCTATAATGAATGCTGGTGCAACTCCTATTGTTGTTGAAATTGATGATACCTTGACTTTGGATCCAGCTGCCGTTGAAGCGGCAATTACACCTAAAACAAAGGTTGTTATGCCTGTTCATATGTGTGGTTCGATGGCTGATTTAGATGCTTTGAAAGCGATATGTGATCAACATGATTTGTTTTTGTTAGAAGATGCCTGTCAGGCTTATGCGGGTACATACAAGGGTAAGGCATTGGGTACTATAGGGAATGTGGGTTGTTTTTCATTTGATTATGTCAAGACCATTACCTGTGGAGAAGGTGGTGCCTTGGTGATGAATGATGATTCTCTGGCCATAGTTGCCGATCAATATACAGATCACGGACATGATCATATTGGAAATGATAGAGGTGCTGAAGAGCACCCTTATATGGGATATAATTTCAGAATTTCAGAATTGAATGCCGCAGTTGGATTGGCTCAAGTAAGAAAAACAGATGAAATCCTTTCTGTACAAAGAAGAAATAAGAAAATTTTAAAAGAGGCACTTGCAACAGTTCCAGAAGTAAGTTTCAGAAGGCTTCCGGATGAGGATGGAGATAGCGCTACATTTTTGTCATTTTTTATGCCTACAGCAGCATTATCAAATAAGGTAGTAGATGCTTTTAAAGAATTTGGAATAGATGGATATTGGAATTATTTCAATAATAACTGGCATTATATTAGAAGATGGGATCATCTTGCCAATTTAAAATCGCTATTTCCAATTTCTGATCATATAAAAAATGGAATGCAAGACTTAAATACAATGAAATTTCCGAATTCGGATGACTATATATCAAGAAATATTTCGTGCTTGATAAAACTTTCCTGGAGTAGAAAAGAAGTAAATGATAGAGCTGCAAAAATGGTTGACGCAATTAAATCTGTACTATAATGAAAGTTGTTGCTATGATTCCTGCCCGTTATGGGGCAACTAGATTCCCAGGTAAATTAATGGCGGATTTGGGTGGTAAACCAGTAATTGTTAGAACTTATGAAGCAACCGTGGCAACCAATTTATTTGCTGCAGTATATGTGATTACAGATAGCGAAATAATTAAAAAAGAAGTAGAAAAACATGGTGGAAATGCCATCATGAGTATCAAGGAACATGAATGTGGTACCGATAGAATTGCAGAAGCTGTCGAAAATTTGGAGATTGATATCGTTGTTAATGTTCAAGGAGATGAACCTTTTGTAAAAAAAGATTCCTTAAAAAAGGTAATTGATGTTTTTCATGGTGATGATGCTTCTCAAATTGATTTGGCATCCTTAATGCAGGAAATTACAGATTGGAAAGATATTACTGATCCAAATTATGTAAAAGTTATTGTAGATAAAAATAATTATGCCTTATATTTTTCAAGATCACCTATTCCTTACCCCAGGGATAAGGGAGGGGGAGCCAGGTATTTTGAACATATTGGGGTATACGCATTTAGAAAGCAGGCTATATTAGATTTTTACAATTTACCGATGCTTTCTCTAGAAGACACTGAGAAAGTGGAATGTATTCGATTTTTAGAATATGGAAAAAAAATAAAAATGATAGAAACTGATTTTATGGGGATTGAAATAGATACCCCTGAGGATCTGAAAAAAGCGAATAAAATTTTTAACAATTAAAATTATTAACATGAGTTTTAAAAATTTCCCTATGGTTCCAAGAGTTGTTTTTGGAAGAGGAAGCTTTGATCAATTGGAGGAAATAATAAGTCCAAAAAGGAAAAGTGACAAAGCGCCTTTTGTATACATCGTTGATGACGTTTTTGAAGGAAACAATTGGCTGGTAGGAAGAATACCACTTCAATATGATGATAAAATTATTTTTGTAAGTGCTAAGGAAGAACCTAAAACAATTTTAGTTGATCAATTTAGAGATGAAATAATTTCAGAATTTGACGAAATACCATCTGGGATTATTGGTATTGGTGGAGGTGCGATGTTAGATTATGCAAAAGCTGTAGCCTTAATGTTAACTAACCCAGGGTCATCTGCTGATTATCAGGGTTGGGATTTGGTGAAGTATGAAGGTGTATATCATGTTGGAATTCCTACAATATCGGGTACTGGATCTGAAGTTTCCAGAACTACCGTTTTAACAGGTCCCGTTAGAAAATTAGGTATGAATTCTGATTATACACCATTTGATCAAGTTATTTTGGATCCTGAGTTAACTAAGGATGCGCCAAAGAATCAATGGTTTTATACAGGTATGGATTGTTATATTCATTGCATTGAATCGTTAACAGGAACCTATTTAAATGCGTTTTCACAAAGTTATGGTGAAAAATCTTTGGATCTTTGTAGAGAAGTTTTTATTGAAAAAGATAGTGTTGATGAGGATTCGCAGGATAAATTGATGATGGCGTCCTGGCATGGTGGAATGAGCATTGCTTATTCACAGGTGGGTGTTGCGCATGCGATGAGCTATGGCTTATCCTATTTGCTTGGAACAAAACATGGTATTGGAAACTGTATCGCATTCAATCAACTACAAGAATTTTATCCGGATGGTGTTATAGAATTTAAAGAAATGGTGATGAAACATCAAATTCATATTCCCGAAAATATTTGTAAAAATTTGACTGATAAAGAATTTGATATCATGATTGATATTTCATTGGGACTTGTGCCACTTTGGGAAAATGCCCTGGGTAAAGATTGGGAAAAAACCATTACAAGGAAGAAATTACGTTCATTATATGAATTGATGTAACAGATCTTAATTTAATCCTCCTTCTCCGCCTCAGGCGGATTCGGCGGACGAGAAGATATGGTTTAATTCTCCGCCAAAGGCGGATCGGAAAATCAGGATGTTTGCATAGCAAACTCAATTTAATACCTC
>JAUXGV010000191.1 GCA_030621915.1 Flavobacteriaceae bacterium | reverse complement strand
GAAAGCTTAGAGAACAATGTTAAGACATTAAAGAACCAAGCAAACAAAATGAAAATAACAGCACCTTTTTCAGGTGTTGTAGATGAAATATTTCCTAAAAAAGGTGAGTTGACAAATCCCCAAACCCAAGTTGTTAGACTGGTCAATTTAGATGAGGTTTATATTGAAGCCGATGTTACAGAATCCTATCTGCCATATATAAAAACTGGAAATGAAACTCTAGTTAGATTTCCATCAATAAATAAAGAGATCGTCTCTACCGTAGCTCAAGTTGGAAATGTGATCAATCCAAATAATAGAAGCTTTAAAACTAAAATTAACATTCCCAATAAGGACAATGACCTAAAACCAAACTTATTAGCTGATATAAAAATCGTTGATCTAGAAACTAACGGAATTATAATTCCATCAAATTTAATTCAAAAAGATCAGATCGGAGATAGTTATGTATATACTGTAAGCAATAAAAATTCTGAATATCTGATTACAAAAAAATTAGTGACAGTAGCAAATGAATACGATCACAATTCGCTTATTGAAGATGGTATAAGTGTTAATGACACTTTAGTGAACAAGGGAGCGAGATTTGTGAGAAATGGAGAAATAGTAAGAATTGCAAACTAAATTATAGCCTCAGAAAAAAAAGAACGCTAAGATGGACAGTATCAAAAAAGAATTTAAATTATCTACTTGGGCAATAAAAAATAAAATGACAGTTTTTGTACTTTTATTTATGATATTTTTTGCCGGTATCATGTCTTACAACAGTATGCCTCGAGAAGCATTTCCTGAAGTTGTAATCCCGCAGATTTATGTTTCAACATCCTACCCTGGAAACTCAGCTCTAGATATAGAGAAATTAATTACCAGACCATTAGAAAAAGAAATAAATGGTATTTCTGATGTAGATGAAATTATTTCTACTTCTGTTGAAGGATTTTCTACCATACAAGTCAAATTCAACTTTGATGTTACTCCTACCGAAGCTTTACGCAAGGTAAAAGATAAAGTAGATGCCGCACTATCCGACAAAGATTTTCCAAAGGATCTGCCTGCAGAACCAAATATTCAAGAAATGAATATTTCTGAATTGGTACCAATCATGAATATTAATCTATCCGGAGATTTTTCGATGGATCAACTTAAATTGTTTGGTGAATATTTGGAAGATGAAATTGAAAAAGTACCAGAAATTTCAAAAGTTAATATTAGAGGTATTCAAGATAAAGAAATGGAAATTAGTATTGATCTATACAAAATGGAAATTTCTAAAATTAGTTTTCAAGATATTGAAACATCTATTCAAAATGAAAATATTACGATTTCAGGAGGTGATCTTTTAGAAAATGGAATACGAAGAAATGTAAGAGTTATTGGTGAATTCAAATCTGTAAAAGATATTGAAGATATTATAATTAAACAGGAGAATGAAGAAATAGTCTATTTAAGAGATATCGGCAATGTTCATTTTAAAGAGCAGGAAAAAACAAGCTATGCACGAGAATTCTCTCAACCCGTAGTTATGTTGGACGTGATAAAACGAGGGGGAGAAAACTTAATTAATGCATCAGAACAAATTGATGTAATAGTTGGCAATGCACAGGAAAATATCTTCCCTTCAAATTTAAATATAAGCAAAACAAATGATATGACCAATGACACTAAAACAATGGTGGCAGATCTAGAGAATAGTATCATTCTTGGGATCATATTGGTAGTGCTGGTATTACTATTCTTTTTAGGGATACGAAATGCATTATTTGTAGGTATTGCAATACCTCTTTCCATGTTCATTTCTTTTATTATTTTGAGTGTGATGGGTGTAACGCTCAATATGATGGTTTTGTTCTCATTGCTTATTGCGCTAGGAATGTTGGTCGATAATGGTATTGTGGTTGTGGAGAATATTTATCGATTATTAGATGAAGGGTATACAAAATTTGACGCTGCAAAATATGGTGTTGGTGAAGTAGCCATGCCAATTATAGCCTCAACTGCAACTACTTTGGCGGCCTTCCTTCCTATAGCTTTTTGGCCGGGTATGATGGGTGAATTCATGAAATATCTACCTATAACCTTGATCATAGTTTTAGGATCTTCTCTATTTGTGGCTCTGATTATAAACCCTATGCTGACCTCAGTTTACATGAAGATCAAGGAAGATAAAGTTGATTTTAAAAAGCTACTCAGAAATAGCCTGATATTCATCGTTATAGGTATTTTATTTATTATAACAGGAATTATGGGCAGTCTTAAATTTTTTAATGCATTAGGGCTGATCTTTATATTAGTCGGATTGCTTAGAATTGTAAATACAAAAGTACTAAGTCCATCCACTTTATGGTTTCAGCATAAATTTTTGCCCAAATTAGAGAATATATATGAACTGTCCATTCGATTTGCTTTAAAAGGTCGTAACTCTTATAAATTATTTTTCGGAACCTTTGGGCTTCTTATACTAACGGTTTTCATATTTTCGATTTTTCCTCCAAAAGTTTTATTTTTCCCTGAAACACCTCCAAAACAAGTCTTTGTATATCTTGAATATCCAATTGGAACGGATATTGAGGTAACCAATGCTCTTTCCATCAAAATAGAAAATAAGATACAGGAAGACCTTAAAAAATACGAGATCAATGGTCAAAATTTTTTAGTAACCTCTGTAATAGGGCAAGTTGGTGATGGAACAAGTGACCCCATGCAAGGACCACAAGGAGGATTAACTCCAAATAAAGCAAAAATCACAGTTGATTTTGTGAAATTCATTGAACGGGATGGTGTTGAAACCGATGAGGTCTTAATGGAAATTAGAGGCCTTTTACATAATTATCCAGGTGTGAAAATTGTAGTTGACAAACCAACTGAAGGTCCACCGGCAGGTGCACCAATAAATATTGAAGTTAGCGGTGATGATTATGAACAACTCATAGCCACAGCCGATAACATAAAACAATATATTGATAATTCAAATATTGCAGGTATTGAAGAATTAAAATTAGATATAGAAGAGGGTAAACCAGAATTGCCAATTATTGTTGATCGACAAAAGGCAAGACGTTTGAACATTTCAACCGGGCAAATAGGAACATCTATAAGAACCTCATTATATGGTAAAGAAATTTCAACATTTAAAGATGGTGAAGATGATTACCCGATTAATCTGAGATTAATGGATAAATACAGATATAACAAGGAGGCATTGATCAACCAAAAAATTACTTTTAGAGATCAAAGTAGCGGTAAAGTAGTTCAAATACCTATAAAATCGTTTACTCGTACTGAGAACTCTTCCACCTTTAGTGCAGTAAAACGAAAAGATCTTAATAGGGTCATTACCATTTATTCCAATGTCCTCGAGAATTTCAATGCAACGGAAATTAATGAGCAAATTAAAACCTTAATGCTTAATTATAATCTGCCAAGTGACACTTCGATATCATTTACTGGTGAGCAAGAAGAACAAGCAAAACAGATGGCATTCTTGAGCAAGGCTTTATTGATTGCAGTTTTTTTAATTTTCTTAATTCTTGTTGGTCAATTCAACTCAACTTCAACGCCAGTAATTATATCCATATCCGTTCTGTTGAGTTTGATTGGTGTATTGTTAGGCTTGGTTATTTTTAGAATGGAATTTGTGATAATGATGACCATGATAGGAATAATATCCTTGGCTGGAATAGTAGTTAATAATGCTATTGTTTTAATTGATTATACAAATTTAATAATCGATAGAAAGCTCTTAGAAAATAATATAACCAAAAATGAAATTACGAAAATCTTAGTCTATGAAAGTATTGTTGAAGGTGGAAAAGTGCGTTTACGTCCTGTTCTTTTAACAGCTATTACAACAATACTGGGTTTATTACCTTTAGCGATAGGAATAAATATCAATTTTATTACCTTATTCACTGAGTTCAATCCTAACTTTTACATCGGTGGAGAAAATGTCGCATTTTGGGGTCCAATGTCATGGACGATAATATTTGGTTTGACATTTGCCACTTTTTTAACATTGATTTTAGTTCCGGTTATGTTCTATATTCAGTTCTTGTTAAAAATAAAATTAAGCGGTAGAAAAGAATTGGTCAGCAATTAAAACCAATATCCAACATTAATATACCAAATGTTCTGTCCCGTATCAGGGGTCCATGCATATTGCAATTGGATTGGTCCTATTAAGGTCTTTAAACCATATCCAACTGCATATCCTGATCTGACGTTTTGGAAGAAATTAAAATTTTCCCATAAATCATCATCAACCTCGGCAAAGTTTCCTGTAAAAGAAACGTGATTGATCTTGAAGAATTCATATCGAATGGTAAGCCCTGTTTTTGCATATGATGACGCATACAGATCTGCAACATCATAACCTTCAAATTTTACAAACGTATTTATGAAATTGTCATTATTCCCACCTAAAAAATAATCGTGAACACTACTTCCATTAGACTCAATAGTTACCCCTGCTGCTCCAAAAAGATGAAAGGTCAATTTGTCAAAAAAAGTATATGCATACCCAATATTTCCATAAACTTGTGCAAAGCGCTTGAATTGATAAACAGAATAAAATGAGAATAGATAATTAAGATAATTTACTTCAAGAAAAAATCCACTCTTCGGAAAATAGTCTGCATCATAGGAATCATAGCTCATTTTGGCGAATAGAATCCCATAACCACCATCCTCAAGATACTCTTTTTCATTTTTACCATCAACAACAACGGTAGTAAAGACCTTTAAATCTTTGAACTCTCCACCTGCACGAAGAGCAAATTTATCACTAACTGTGGTTTGTACATAAAATTGAGTAGATCTGTCACTATATTTTACAGGAATTTTCAGGCCCGTGTCAGGATCATCTACCCCTATATCGTCTAAAAACAGGTCCATTTTAAATTGATTATGCCGGCTATTCAGGCCATAGCTCCAATTGTCGCCATTGTCCTTAAAGTAATCTATGTTATATCTAATATTATCACCAATAATCAAATCTGCCGACAAATAATCATTTTTGAACAAAGGGTGGTTCATGGTCAGATTCACTAAGATCCCGGTTTTATACAGTTGATCATAATGAGCACCGAACTTAATAAAATTAATAATCTCGCTTTCTCTTAACTTAATTTCAATCTTTATTCCGTCGTTTACGTGTAAGAACCTATATTGAACACTTTCAAAATTTCCGGTAGCAGACAGTGTTTCAATTCCTTTTATAAAATTTTCCTGACTCACTTCTTCTCCTACCTCAATATTAAGTTTGTCTAAACAATAATTATCCGTATAATTTTCATTACCGGTAATTACTATTTCAGCAATTTTAATATTCTCCCGGTCTTCTACTAAGCCT
>JAUXGV010000113.1 GCA_030621915.1 Flavobacteriaceae bacterium | reverse complement strand
TCTTTTTTATCCTGAGAATTTGCTTGGAAAGAGATTAAAATATATAGAACTACAAAAAGTATTAGTTTTTTTGAAAGAGCCAATGTATATAGATACTTCATTTTGATTTTGATTTTGAATAACAATATATAAATTTTTCCAAGAATATTTTATAAGTTGCATTATCAAAATAAAAAATGAAACCAAAAATTCAAAATATAGAAGAAATTAAATTGATTGGAATGTCTATAAATCATTCGCTATCGGATAATAAAACTATTGAATTGTGGCAGAAATTTATGCCTCGAAAAAAAGAAATGTCTCTACTAAAGAACTCATGGAATTATGCTATTCAGCAATATGATGTACAATTAAAAATGCAAGATTTTACCTTTGATACCAAGTTTGAAATATGGGCTGCCGTAGAAATGAATAGCTTTGAAAACATTCCAAGTGGGATGAATTCACTTGTTATTCCCGCAGGTCAATATGCCATGTTTATTCACAAAGGAAATGCCCAAACATTTCCTAAATCAATGGCATATATCATGAATAAGTGGTTGCCGGAATCTGAATATAAATTGGATGAGAGAGCACATTTTCAGATTATGAAAGACGAGTATTTAGGAGAAAACAACCCAAATTCTGAAGAAGAAATTTGGATACCCGTTATATAAAATGAATTTATATTTTGGAATGTTGATTACAGGTTAATTATTTATGAAAATTTTACAATATCAGTTTTGGCATTTTTAATTTTTGTATTTAGGTTTGGTGATTCTCAAAAGGGTACTCAACATATTTACATATGGATATATTTTTATTTTACAGAAAAACCTGACAGGAAGTATATTTATGGAAACAATGGGTATAAATATTTAGGTTTAAAGTCTGTAAATGAATCATTTTTTAAGTCTTGTTTTTTATGGTTGAAAATCTTTTATAAAAAAATCAGTTCATGTATAATAATTCTGATTTAAATTTTATTTTTGCAGATGCAAAATAAAGTCCTAATATTAGATTTCGGTTCGCAATACACACAACTTATAGCAAGGAGAGTCAGAGAACTCTTCATTTTTTGCGAGATTTTTCCGTATAATAAGATACCCGAAAACGTAGAAAAATACAAAGCAGTAATTTTATCGGGTAGTCCATTTTCAGTTCATAACCAAGACGCACCTCATCCAGATTTGTCAAAAATTAAAGGAAAAATTCCGTTATTAGGAGTTTGTTATGGGGCTCAATATTTAGCGCATAACTTTGGAGGTAATGTTGAACTGTCAAATACTAGAGAATATGGTAGAGCTAATCTTTCATTTATTGAGGAAAATGGTATTCTATTTAAATATCTAGAATTAGATGCTCAAGTATGGATGAGTCATGCTGACACAATAGCTAAACTACCCGATAATTTTTATAAAATTGCAAGTACAGAAGATGTTGAATTTGCAGCTTATAAAATTCATAATGAACAAACTTATGGAATACAATTTCATCCAGAGGTTTATCATACTACTGATGGAAAACAATTGTTAGAAAATTTTTTAGTTGACATAGCGAATGTTAAACAAGATTGGACTCCACTTTCATTTGTAGAAACTACAGTAGCAGATTTGAAAGAAAAACTACAGGATGACAAAGTTGTCTTAGGTTTATCCGGAGGAGTAGATTCAACTGTGGCAGCTGTGCTTTTAGATAAAGCTATAGGCAAAAATTTATACTGTATTTTTGTAAATAATGGTTTGTTACGTAAGCATGAGTTTGAAAGAGTGTTAGATCAATATCAACACATGGGGTTGAATATAAAAGGAGTTGATGCTTCCGATAAATTCTTAGAAAAGTTAGAAGGAATTACAGATCCAGAGGGTAAGCGTAAAGCAATTGGGAATACTTTTATTGATGTTTTTGATGATGAGGCGCATTTAATTAGTGATGTTTCTTGGTTGGGTCAAGGTACTATTTATCCTGATGTGATAGAATCTGTTTCGGTAAAAGGACCATCAGCTACCATTAAATCGCATCATAATGTAGGAGGTTTGCCTGATTTTATGAAATTAAAAATTGTAGAGCCACTTAGAATGCTTTTTAAAGATGAGGTTAGGCGAGTAGGAAAAAGTTTAGGAATTGATGATGAGCTTCTGGGAAGGCATCCGTTTCCTGGCCCAGGATTGGGAATTCGAATTTTAGGAGATGTTACTGATGAAAAAGTAAGAATTTTGCAAGAGGTAGATTTTATATTTGTTGAAGGATTAAAAAATTGGAATTTATATGATAATGTATGGCAAGCTGGAGCAATGTTGTTACCAGTTGATTCTGTAGGTGTGATGGGGGATGAACGTACTTATGAAAAAGTTGTAGCTCTAAGAGCTGTATCTTCAACTGATGGAATGACTGCTGATTGGGTTGATTTACCCTATAAGTTTCTACAAGAAATTTCAAATAAAATTATCAATGGTGTCAAAGGCGTAAATCGAGTAGTGTATGATATTAGCTCTAAACCTCCTGCAACAATTGAATGGGAATAGTATATAAAGTTAAAAGTACGAAGTAAAAAGTGAATAGTTGCCTGTGATTATTAACATGGAATGAAAGAAAAACTGTTCAAAACCGTTATCCTTAATAAAGGAAGAACAGGTGAAAAAGGGTTTTGATGAATTACTTATTCTATCATAATATTTTTTGTATTTTTATTTTTTGAAAAATTGAAATTGACAGTTGAGAGAATATAAAATAAAATGATTATTTTAATCGTTTATCTTTAAAATATTCAAAACTATCTGACCATATTAAACAATCTAATTGATGAAAAAGATCAAAATAGTAATTTTTATATTTTTTATTGGAATTTTTGCTACGTTTTCTCAACAAAAAAAGTATATAACTTATAAAGTCACTAAGGGTGAAAACCTTCAAAGTATTTCTATAA
The DNA here is from genome assembly GCA_030621915.1 of Flavobacteriaceae bacterium. Taxonomy (GTDB): domain Bacteria; phylum Bacteroidota; class Bacteroidia; order Flavobacteriales; family Flavobacteriaceae; genus Lutimonas. The sequence continues at coordinate 6,600 of JAUXGV010000113.1, read as the reverse complement.
AGCTGTCAATTACACCCTATGATTTAATGCAATTAAACCCTGATCTGGGTTCTAAGATCAAGGAAAATGACATTTTAATTATTCCAAATATAGATTATGATTCCTCAAAAGAAATTGCCGATGTTGACTTAATGACACTTTCAGAAAGAGATATTGTAGTTGATAATTATATTTATCACGACGTATTGAGCAAGGAAACTTTATACTCCATTCAAAAAAATTATAACGTTACCAATGAAGAATTGAATAAATTAAATCCATTTTTATTGGCTCGGGGGTTAAAATATGGAGATGTACTGAAAATACCATTACAGATCAAGGAAGAAGAAATTGCTAAAAAAGATGAAAACACACAACCTTATTTGGTAAAACCTAAAGAAACCAAATATAGTATTGCACGAAGTTTTGGTATATCTATTGCCTATTTCGAACAATTAAATCCTAAAATAAAAGAGATTGGGTTACAAATTGATGATGTTGTTTTGGTGCCCAAACTAAAAGCGACTGAAGATTTGGATTATACGGTTCATACTGTGGAAAAATTAGAAACCTTATATAGTTTAAGCAATAAATTCGAGATTTCTCAGGAAGAATTGATGGTTGCAAATCCTGAGTTAGAAGAAGGAGTAAAGGAGGGCATGCTCATAAAAATCCCAAAAAAAGGTGAAGAGAATATAGATATTTTTGTAGATGAAATTTTAGAGGGTAAAAAATTGGAGGTAGCTATGATGTTACCCTTTAAGGTTAAACAGGATACTTTGGATTTTGAAAAGAATCGATTGTTAAATATTACTACAGATTTTTATTTCGGAGCCTTATTGGCCTTGGATTCATTAAAAAAACAAGGTTTGTCGATTCATATGAAAGTGTATGATACAGAAAATAGTGCTTATGTGAGTGGTAAGATCAGCGAGAAAAGTGAGTTTAATGATTTTGATGTTATTATTGGCCCCTTATTTTTAAAGAATATAAAAGCTGTTTCAAAAAATGTTAAATACAAAAAACCAATGTTGGTTTCTCCAATCTCAACACAGGATCATTCAGGAATTGAAAATTATAACCTGATTCAGGAAGTGCCAACAAAAGGACATTTAACAAGGGAAATTCTTGAATATATTAAAACGATTTATACCGATCAAAAATTGATTGTCATATTGGATGAAGAAGAAACAAATCACAACTTTAATGCACTGATAAGAGAATTGGAAGTTATGAACAATGAGGAGTCAATTACAATAATTAAACCAGAAGAAGGATATATCAAGTCTGATGTCTTTAAAGAAAATATTGACGAAAATAGAGAAAACTGGTTTTTGCTTTTGGGGAGTGATGGAGTTATTGCAGCGGATGTAATTAATAATTTAGGGGTATTGCCCGAAGAAATTAATGTTACTTTATTTGCTCTTGAAAAGAGTAGGGGCTATGATAAAATTGACAATAATTTTTTGGCCAGAGTTAATTTTCATTATCCCACATTTAATTATTTGGATGAAGAATCCTTAAGCTTAAAATATTTTAATAAGAACTTTAAAAGGAAGTATCATTATTATCCAACAAAATATGCCATTGAAGGATTTGATATTACCTATGATATTTTAATGCGGTTGTCAAATGAAACAACTGTTTTAACTCAGCAAGGGATTTCACAACGCTTGGCCACAAGATATAACTTTATCGAAAACACTTCCAATAGTATTTTAAACAAGGGTATATTTATTGTTAAATATGAAGGCCTGACTTTGAAAGTTGTCAAATAGGGTTCTAATTTAAAATGTAAAAAACTCTGAATCTAAAAACAATATCATGGGTACTAAATTCATCTTTTATTTGAAATTTTCTGATTCTGTAAGGATATTTTAAATTGAACTCAATTTTTCACCTGCAGATGGGTTCCATTTATTATGGTTTAAAAAGAGATCTTTACTTCTAATTATTTTTCATAAATGTGTATTTTAGAATTGATTTTCTCCAAATAAATTGTGAAATAGCTGAATATTGATGGTAATTCAGTTCACAGATGCATCAGTTTTATTAAACATATTATAGGTGTGATGAGCAAAACCAGAACCAGCTTCGCAATAAAGGTCAAATACAACCTGTACCCCAGCTTGTTTTAATTCTTCCATTTCATCCTTATAACGAGAAATGGAAGCCAGTTGTACCGCACAATTAATTTCTTTTAATTGTTCTATAACCCTCATATGCGTTGTATGACTTGATGTTGCTAGAATAACCAAGGGTAGGTTTTTTGAAAGATTGACCCGTTGCCAGAAATTAAGATCGGTTGCATCTCCCTGAATCACTTTTTTACCTTGTTTTTCAAGCGAATGAATTTTATTGGAACTAATATCTATTCCCAAAACATTTTTGTGATATTGCTCTTCCATAACCCTATAAACCTCCAATCCGGTTCTGCCCATTCCAAAAACAATGACTTCTTCATCTTTGAATTCAATGGGTTCATCATCTTCAAGGCGAGTGGTGCTTTCAAAAGTTAGCAATCTTGACTGATACAAGGTGTATATTTTTTGGGCTGCCATATTTAAGGGAGATGCTATGATAAAGGTAATTGACAATGATAGGGCGAAAATCACCAGCCATTCTGACGGGATCCAGCCGTTTGCAACACCTGCCGCTCCTACAATCAATCCAAATTCGCTATAATTTGCCAGACTCAATGATGTGAAAAATGATGTTCGCGCCCTAAGTCTGAATTTTGTAAGCAGCATAAAAAATAATAATATTTTGAAAGGCATAACCAATGCCAGCAATAATGCGATACCCATGGTCTCTAAAGTGGGTGCTCCTGACAGTCCTATAGTCAGGAAAAAGCCAATCAGGAATAGATCTTTTAAATTTAACATTGAATTGGCCAATTCCTTAGCTCTTGGGTGATTGGCTAATAATATTCCAAAAACAAGAGCCCCTAAATCGGCTTTTAAACCTACCAGTTTAAAAATAGCAGCACCAGCCAAAGGAAGTAGTACACCCAATAATATCATTAATTCACCATGACCTGCTTTATTGATCAAGTTGGCTAATTTTGTGCGTTTCAGAATTGAGGGAATAAAAATTAACAGCAACAAACTAAATGCCCAGGGTGAAGGTGTTTCATTAGAAGTAAGAGTAAGGAATATCACCGCGAAAATATCCTGCATCACCAAAATACCAATGGCAATTTTTCCATGTGCAGATGATATGGCTCCGGTTTCCTCTAATATTTTGACAGCAAATATAGTACTTGAAAAACTCAAAGCAAAGGCAATTAATATTGAACTACTTAAGCTTAAATTTGAAAATACAGAAAAACCAATAGTACTTAAAATTAAAATAAGTGTAGCAAATACCAATACAGTGATTAGCATATGAATTGATGATCCGGCCCATATCTGAGGTTTGAGTAAGTCTTTAATCCGAAGTTTTAAGCCAATTGAAAATAATAAAAGTAAAACTCCGAAATCTGCAATTTGCTGGAGAGAATTACTTCCTTCGATTCCAAAATAATTTAGGGCAAAACCTGCCGTTAGAAATCCAACCAATGGAGGTAAGCCAATTTGCTTAACTCCAAATCCAAATGTAAATGCAAAAACTATCCATAATGGATCCATAAATATTTATTTAATTTTGTTAGAATTTTGAATCGAAAAGAATTAATTATGATTCATCAATTTTTTTTGTACTCATAATTAACCAAATCATTCCAATAACGGCGGAAATTACTGAAGCTGCCATAATTCCTACTTTCGCAATTTGTTTGTATTCTTCATTTTTAAAGGCTAGATCCGAAATAAACATTGACATGGTAAAGCCAATCCCGGCTAAAAATGCAACCCCATAAATATGCTGCCAGGTTGTGCCTTCTGGAAGACTGGCCATTTTTAATTTCACTACAAGTTTGGATAATAGTGAGATACCTAAAAATTTACCCAATATAAGTCCGACAATAATTCCCAGTGATATTGGGTGGAAAAGCATATCTATAATACTCCCTTCAATGTGAATACCCGCATTACTCAATGCAAATATGGGTAGAATAAAATAAGCAGTTACTGGATGCAAGGCATGTTCTAGTTTTTGAAGTGGTGTATGTGCCGCGTCATTGAGTTCTTCAATTTCAGAAATCAAATGAACTTGTGTTTGAGTTAATAGCCTACCGTCATTTGGTTTTTCTTTTTTAAACTTGTTGAGGTATTTATTCAATTTATCAATATATTCATCTTCACCAATTTTTGATCTGGCTGGTATGGTCATAGCAATTAAAACGCCGGCAATAGTTGCATGAATACCAGAAAATACAAAGGCGATCCAAACACCAATAAAACCAACCAAGGCATAGAATATGGCTCTTCTTACCCCCAATAGATTGGAAACTATCAATACACCTAAAAAGAAACCGGCATATAACAATTCAGAAAAATCAATATTTTCGGTATAAAAAACAGCGATCACCATAACCGCTCCCAAATCATCGGCAATGGCCAATGCTGTTAAAAATATTTTGAGATTTAAAGGGACTCTATTCCCGAGCATGGCCAATAATCCCAATGCAAATGCGATATCGGTGGCCATTGGTATACCCCATCCATTTATATATTCCGGATAATTAATATTTACTATCACGTAGAATATTGCTGGAATCAGCATTCCTCCTATGGCCGCAGCAATGGGTAGGGAAGCTTTTTTCATGGAAGATAATTCACCACCCATGACCTCTCTTTTTATTTCAAGACCGACCACAAAAAAGAAAAGAGCCATCAATCCGTCATTGATCCAATGATGAATAGAGGCAATCATATCGATCTCGCCCCAAGCAAAACCAATTTTAATTTCGTGCCAAACATTTTGATAAGATTCATAATAGGATGAATTGGCCCATATTAAGGCGATAATGGTTGCTATGATTAGAAGGATACCTCCATAGGCTTCTTCATTAATGAATCGAGATATTTTGAAAGAATTTAAAGGTTTGTTCTTCATTTTAACTTGGTTTATATGATAGATTTATGATTCTAATGAGCCTATTAATTTGGTAATATTTATACTAATTAGGCAATAAATCTAATCATATAAAAATTGATCTAAAGATAAAATTTATTAATAGTAATAAATACGACAATAATTTAAATGAAAAACCATCCGCTTAGGCGGATGGTTTTTAAAATATTACTTTTAAAATTGTTATTATACCAACATGGTAACCGGGTTTTCAATAAACTCTTTTAAGGTCTGTAAAAACAAGGCTCCGGTAGCACCGTCAACTGTTCTGTGATCACAAGCAAGCGTTAATTTCATGGTATTACCCACAACAATATTTCCATCTCTAACAACTGGTTTCTGAACAATGGCACCCACGGATAAAATTGCCGAATTGGGTTGGTTTATAATAGAAGTGAAATCCGTAATTCCGAACATACCTAAATTAGAAATTGTAAATGTACTTCCTTCCATTTCGTCGGGAGCCAGTTTTTTATTTCTGGCTCGGCCAGCAAAATCTTTAACCGCACTTCCAATTTGAGTTAGCGATTGTTCATTGGCAAATTTTAATACAGGAACCAACAATCCATCTTCGACAGCTACGGCTACTCCAATATGAACATGATGGTTGATTTTTATTTTATCATCAAACCATTGAGAATTTACCTGAGGATGTTGCTTTAATGCCAATGATGTGGCCTTAACTATGATATCATTGAATGAGATTTTTGTATCAGGAATCGAGTTATATTGAATTCTAAATGCAATCGCATTGTCCATGTCAAACTCTACATTCAAATAATAATGTGGAGCTGTAAATTTGGACTCTCTCAATCTTCGGGCTATTACTTTTCGCATTTGAGAATTAGGGAGTTCTTCAAAACTTTCTTGACCCTGTGGAACAAAAGGAGCAGAAGAAACTCCAACAGTATCAGGTGTGTAATTTTCAATATCTCTTTTTATAATCCTTCCACCTTCTCCTGTACCTGAGATATGCTGTAAATTGATGTTTTTTTCCTCAGCTAATTTTTTGGCCAGAGGAGAAGCGACGATTCTTCCATTAGGACTAGAAGATGTTTTTTGAATCGTTGGATGAGCTACTTTATCTTCTTTTTTGATTTCCTGAGTAGTTTCCTTAGGTTTTGATTGGGCAACTTCAGGAGCACTTGATTCTTGATTTTTCAAGGATTCAACAAGTTCAGAAACATCTGTCCCTTTTTCACCAATAATAGCTAGGGTGGAATCAACCGCTGCAGTTTCACCTTCTTCAATTCCTACATACAATAAAGTTCCTTCATTGAAAGATTCAAATTCCATAGTAGCTTTATCGGTTTCGATTTCAGCCAATATATCTCCTTCACTTACCGATTCTCCAACTTTTTTCAACCAGCTGGCTACAGTTCCTTCAGTCATGGTATCACTCAATCTAGGCATCGTGATTACTTCAACTCCATCAGGAATTACAACTGATCCCTTTGAAGATGTTTCTTCAATTTTAGCATCAGACTTTTTTTCATCAACTTTTTCATCAGTTGAATTAGCTTTCGAAAGAATGTCATCAATATTTTCTTTTGCATCACCTATGATGGCTAATAAAGTATCTACTTGTGCTGTTTCACCTTCTTG
>JAUXGV010000244.1 GCA_030621915.1 Flavobacteriaceae bacterium | reverse complement strand
TGGAATTAGCCATACTCATGTTAAGGCATCAAAAAGTAATTGAAGTACCTTTTGCCGAAAAACAAAATCATCCAAAACAACTTAAAAACATTATGGTAAATGCGGTTGGTTTTGGAGGAAATGCAGTAAGTATTTTGGTTTCAAAATAATCCTCCTTAGCATGTTTTCACGTTTATTAAAGCAATAATTATCATGAATAGAACTAAAATAATACTGGGACTTTCAATTTTATTACTGGGTTTTTCATGTCAAAAACAAATAAAAAAGCCAATCCTTCCTATGGCCAGTTTTAATGGTATTTGGGCTGACCGCAACAATGCCAATTTTAAAAATTGTTATACCATATATTCAGAAATTGGAGATAGCATACATATGGGACACTATATTGAGTTTAAAGGACAACCATTTTTTGAATCAGGATCAGGAATAATTAAAGGGGATTCAATTATTTATCATGTTGATGTTATTCGACCAATTCCTTCATGGGGTCCAGATGGAGGGACACATTACTTAAAACTTAGTAAGGATAAAAACATGTTAACAGGAATTTTTATTACTGACAGTGGTAATAAGGGGCCATTGGTTTTTAAAAGGAGATAAATCAGCCATTTTATTTTTTTGTAAGATAAAAATCTCGTTTATTATTTTATAGAATCTTATTTACAATCGTTTCACACAAATGATGGGTTTCCCAAATATCCTGATTTCTTTTTGTATCAAAATTAGTGTCTTGTAAAGCATTTAACCAATCTTCAAATAAATTCATAAAGCCTCTTTTGTGCAAGGTATTTTCCCAATTATTATAACCTAAAGGCTGTATAATTTCATTTTTGTAATGAAACCCTGAAACTAATTCTTCAATTTGCCATTTATTATCGGTAGTATAATATTCGATACGCTCTTCTGTGATACCACTGATACGGTTCATAGAACCATTAAAAAGCGTTCCATTTTGTTGCCATTGTACTTGTAAGCTTTCTAATTTATTGTTTTGAAGTTTTGAGAATACCTGAATGTTTTCAATGTTTCCTGTACCTAAAAAAAGGAGGCTGTCAACCACATGAATAAAATCATCAAAAACAACAACACGAGGTTCATCAGGTAAACCAACCCTGTTTTTTTTCCAATTAATTTGAATCGGGTTGGGATGATTGGTTAATGTTTGAATTAAAGGTGCAAAGCGTCGATTAAATCCAAGGTAGAGTAAAACTTGTTTTTGTGCCGCTAAATTTAATAATTCTTCTGATTCTCTTAAATTATAGCATAATGGTTTGTCTACAAAAACGGGTATTCCGGCATGCAATAATTTTGAGACCAATATAAAATGGCTATCCGTTGAGCTATGGATCATTGCTGCATCTACTTTGTTTCTAATCAATTCATCAACATCGGTATATGTCTCATTAATGCGATATTGAATTGCGAGTCTATTTAAAGTTTTTGTATTTCTGGTACAGAATATTGGGTGCACTTTAGCATGATTGGTTACAATAGGTAAATAAGCCTTTTGCGCAATATCTCCGAGTCCAATACATGCAATTCTCATTTTTTGTGATGTTATCATTCTGCTAAATTAACCAATTGCATTTTTAATTTAATAATTGATTGGAATGAATTCTCACTCAAATTAATTCCAGAATATGAATCTTAGCCAATACCTAGGCTCCGAAGAATTAATTAAAATACCATAGGAAACAAAAAGGAATTACTATTTTTGACCGATCAAACTAAACATTAATCACAATGTCTACATATACAAAAAAAGAAATACTTGATATTTATAACAAGCCATTAATGGATTTGATATTTGAGGCAGCCCAGGTGCATCGCGAATTTCATGAACCTAATAAAATTCAGGTAAGCACCTTGATTTCAATAAAAACAGGAGGTTGTCCGGAAGATTGTGGTTATTGCCCTCAAGCAGCCAGATATCATACCGATATTGAGAAAAATGATTTGATGCCCCATAATACTGTGATTGCCTTGGCGAAAAAAGCTAAAAATAATGGTTCATCAAGAGTTTGTATGGGAGCAGCTTGGAGAAATGTAAAAGAAGGGGAGGATTTTGAAAATGTTTTAAAAATGGTGGAGGGAATCAGTGACTTAGATATGGAAGTTTGCTGTACGCTGGGCATGATCACAGAAAGTCAGGCTGCTAGATTGGCAGAGGCTGGATTACATTATTACAATCACAATTTAGATACTTCTGAAGAATATTATAAAGAAGTTATTTCTACCCGCGGATATGATGACCGATTAAAAACCTTGGACAACGTAAGAAAAGGTAAATTAAAAGTTTGTTCTGGTGGGATTATTGGTATGGGAGAAAGTGTGGAAGATAGAGTTGGGATGTTATTGAGTTTATCCACCTTAAACCCCCAACCGGAATCTGTACCGATTAATGCATTGGTACCTGTAGAAGGAACACCTATGGCTGAAGAGCATATTGTACCTTCCTGGGATGTGATTAGAATGATTGCCACTACCAGAATCGTTATGCCTAAAACAACTGTTCGTCTTTCAGCAGGCAGAACAGCACTGAATACAGAAGCACAGGCTTTATGTTTTATGGCGGGTGCATCTTCAATTTTTGCAGGGGAAAAATTATTAACTACGCCAAACCCGGGTGAGGATAAAGATGCTGAAATGTTTGAAACTCTTGGATTGATTCCAACGGAAAAGAAAAAAGACAATACAGATAAATTTAAGATTCGAAAATCTTTATTGGAAAAAGAGGAAAATGTTAAATGGAGCAGACCGGGGCACGTAATTGAACGTAATGTCGAAGCGACAGAAAAAGCCAAAGAAATCCGTAAAGAATTGAAATATTAAGCTATCAGTTATTTACGACTTTGCGAAGGAGTACTAAGGATGGCAATCTGTTTTATTGATGAGACTGCCACATTTTACAAAAAAGTAATATTCAGAGTGACCCATATCTAAATTAATAAAGTTAGTTTTTGTGCCTTTGCATATGAGGTGAGTATGCGGCAATCTACTTTTATTGAAATGACTTCCAGATTTAATATTATTCAGGGTTTCAGCGGCTTGAAGACAGAGGTATGAAGACCGAAGAAATTTCTTCTAGCTTCCGTCTTCAGTCCTCTGTCAATAAACCCATCAATATCTTATAAGCGAACTTTATTCATAGACGAATGGTTCTTTAGTTCATAATGGATCGCTCATTTCAAATCAGTGACCTTTAAATTTCGTTTTACCCAGAATTCATCTTTTTTAAAACCATAAG
>JAUXGV010000193.1 GCA_030621915.1 Flavobacteriaceae bacterium | reverse complement strand
TATTCATATCCAAGTGGAAACATTAGATTCATCTTGTTATGCAGATTTACATATTTGCTGGGAAGGTATTCTGTTAATACGTGCATGCATTGTGTTCTATTTTGCAGCTGCAACAGAGTCTACAGAAACAGGGTCTGTTATCTGAGTATTATGAAGACCGTTTGGGACCGATGTGCAAAAGAAAAAGGGTAAATAATAAATGTATCATCCAAAAATTCAGGTTTTGAGGGGATTTGATATTCTTTTTGATGTAAAATAGCACTTAGATATTGATTGATATTTTGAAATCCTTGATTGTTTTTGGCCAATAGGATAAACTCCTGTTTTACACCATTTCTAAAATCAATTCCTAATACCGGATTGATGCCATATTTACTTGCCAATCGAACAAAATCTATACAAGCAGTTGTACTGTTGATATCTGTTAGAGCAAAGCTTCTTATCCCTTGATGTTTTGCAATGACTAATAGCTCTTCAGGTTTGATAGTGCCGTATCTCAAACTGTAATATGTGTGTGTATTTAAATACATGTTTCAATGCTATAATGATTCAATGCTATAAGGGTTAATGTTATAATGGTTTAATGCTGTAATAGTTTTTATTTCTTTTATGTAATTTTTTATAGCCTGAGTTCGATGTAATATTGAGAATAATTTATTAATAACCAGTAATTTAAAATGTATTGTCATTGCGAATTTTACTTTTTTCAAGTAAAATGTGGCAATCTGACTATCAATAAACAGATTGCCACAGTCGTGCCTCCTTCGCAAAGACGTATGGGATTAATATTCAGATATTATCTTTTTATTTATGTCGAACTCAGGTTTATACTTTAATTTTCATGGGTTTATTTAATCATTACTTCATTAAAACATTCTCTATAAAAGCTTGTTTTGTTAATAAATGGCTCCTCAGTACTGCCATATATAATAATTAAAAAAAACAGCTTTGGAATATTTACAAAATTAGGTTATATTTGTACCATTCCTTGATAATATATGTACCATTATGAATTTTATTGCAAATAATATTAAACATTTGAGAGAATTAAAAAATTTAACCCAAGAGTATTTTGCCAGCGAGTTGAATATTAGTCGTGAACGGGTGGCATCGTATGAGCAAGGACGCTCTTCACCACCGGTAGAAATTTTAATTGAATTGTCCAATTATTTTAATTTGCCGATTGATGTGTTGATTAAAAATAATTTGACCAGTGCTACGGACACTTCTTTTATAAATATTGGTAATCAACGTATTTTATTTCCTATCAAGGTAAATGAAGACAATGAGGACATGGTCGAAATTATTCCCACAGATGCTTCTGCAGGATATTTACGGGGTTATACAGATCCTGAATATATTGAAAGTTTGAATAATTTAAAATTGCCTTTCTTACCCACGGGGAAACACAGGGCATTTCCAATTAAAGGAGATTCGATGCTTCCTATTAAAAGCGGTTCCTTTATTATAGCTAAATATTTGGAAGACATCAGTTATTTGAATAGTGGAAGCACATACATTGTACTTACCTATAATGATGGCTTAGTTTATAAAAGAGTCTATGATAAAATTGAAGAGCATCAATGTTTATTAATGGTTTCAGACAATAAAAAATACGATCCTTACTATGTTCCGACTCAGGAGATTTTAGAGCTGTGGGAGTTTACATGTCATATCAATTTAAGTGAATATGATGAAAGCGAAATTAATACAGATAGTGTAGCCAAAATGTTGACTGATATTGGTGTACAACTTGAGTCTATAAGAAAAAAAGTAAGCTAGTTGTTATATTTAGATTACTTGGTTAAACCTGAAAAACTGCCTTGATAAATTTTCAAGACAGTTTTTAATGAAACAACCAAATCTAAATGGGTTTAAGGGGTTCAGATTTTTTCGAAGATAAGTTTTCTGGTTGTTGTATTAGTAAGCGATAGCTTTTGAAGTTCAATTTTATTTTCATCCAGTTCTACAACTCTCCATCTGGCATTTAATTCATCAAAGGGTGGTTCCAATCCAAAATTCAAACCTAAAAACAGCATGTTCTCATGACGATATGGTAACCAGGAACCGTCTATTATTTGATCATTTCCTTCAATATAAATACCCCCGTTTTCTAAGAAATCAATAATAAAACCATCAAAAATTTCAGTTTCATTGACATCACCTTCTATATAAGAAGCTACTTGCCATTTTCCATTATTCAATATGGTTTTAATATTTGGTTCATCATCCGGACAGTATTTTTTCAATAGCATCTCACTATTTTGGTTTTCTAGTTTTATATTGCGATTACCTATCAGGGTAATCAACCAATGTAAATTTAAATCGGGGCGATTATCTAAATTCATCTTTAATACAAATCCCGCATCAGCTTTTAAGATATCCCAAGTTCCACTTACAAATTCTCCATTGATACGTAATTTAACTGTACCATCATCTTCAAATTTTAAGGGCGTACCTATGTATTTTCCTTCTCTCACCATGCCGTCAATTCTTAATCGGGCAACTCTCCAATGGCATTCTTCAAGAATACTCTTAATTCTATCAATAGTATGGTCAAAAACAATGTCGCAGTTTTTTTCAAGAATGATACGATTTCCAACAGAAGTAAATAATTTTATTTTACCCCTATTCATTTCATGAACAAACCATTCTAAAGTAAAATCTACAAAACTGTCAAAATCTAATTTTATCATAGCTCCTCTATGGGTTACCCGAGTAATCCAGGTTCCGGTGATCATATCCCCATTTCTGGCACGAACTTTTACAGTACCATCCTCTTTAAAATTCATAGCATATTCTCGATACTTTTCTGCCAAGTCCGTTGCATTTCTCCTTACATGATGAACAATCCATGGGCACATCACTAGCAATTTATCCAATTGTTCTTTGGTAAAATCATCATCCCCAAAGTCATTATTATCATCTTCATTACAAAAATCCCTCGCTGCTCTTAGCGTTTCCCTTAGTTCCTTCAAATTATTAACCTGAGTTTCAGTACCATCAAAGAAAACCAACATTACCGGAAAATTAATGCTAACAATATCATTTTCAGTCAGATTATGAATAAATCGATACATTTCTCTATCATTCTGTATTTTTATAGTATTGAGAAGGCTTTTATCCGAATTAAAAACAGAATATGAAATGGGATATTTAAAATCAACACATTCAATATCGTCATCATCTTCGTCTTCTCCTTTACAGGAATTTCTATACTCTATCATTTCAGCGCGACTATTGACAACAACTTCACTATGATCTTTCAATATAATAGTTACAGGAAAACTCATTTCTACCGTATCTTCATCATCGTCTGATTCGTCAAAAACAGTTTCAACAGCCTTGAAATCTTCCTTTGTATTGACAGTAATCTCTTGTAGATTAGCAAAAATAGTTACAGGTAAAACCAATCGAAAACAATTGGCTCTATCAATAATGTTATCCTCAGAACCATCATTTGTAGTAGTTTGTTTTACTAAGGTTGCCACTTCTGATTTTGCGGCAATAATCTCGTTTTCCGAAGTGGGTTCTGTAATATCAATATATCCATCCTGACAGGAAGTAAAGAATAATATACCAAAAAGTACAGGTAGTAATAATAATTTTTTCATAGTGATTTTCATAATGTGTAATTTAAAATTTGTATTTCTGTATACTATTTATAAAACAATTCAATATTAAAAATCCCTACCTTTGAAACAAAAAAAATTATATTCGAGTCCAAGAACCCTATTAAATGGCTAAAAGATTAAATGAAAATATTTGCGAAGAAAATTTATTTTCATCCATTTATATGAAATATTCTAAATCTCTTCATGATTATTTATATTATAAATATGGTGAACAGCTTCATCCAAAAGATAAAGTTCAGGAAGCATTTATTAAATTATGGAATCATTGTAAAGATGTTTCAGTAGAAAAAGCAAAAAGTTTTTTATTTACAGTTGCCAATAATAATGTACTTAATGATATAAAGCATCAAAAGGTTGTATTGAATTTTCAAAAGATCAAACCAAAAAATTACACCGTTGAAAGTCCTGAATTTTTGATGGAAGAACAGGAATACCTGCTAAAATATCAAAAGGCATTATCGAATTTAACAGAAGGTCAGCGTGAAGCGTTTTTACTAAATAGAATAGAAGGGAAGAGGCATAAAGAAATAGCGGAATTATTAGATATATCGGTCAAAGCTGTAGAAAAACGCCTTTATGGTGCCCTTAAAAGTTTACGAAAGGAAATTGAAGGAATCTAATTGAGTGATCAGTGTTCAGTGTTCAGTGTTCAGTGAGATTTGAATTTTGGTAGGTTGTATCAGGTGTCGGGTGTCAGGTATCGGGTAAAAGGTATCAGGTAGTTAGTGTCGCAGTTGATAGTTTTGTATTTTGTCATTTGGGATTTGCTAATTGGATTTTGCTATTTGGGATTTGGGATTTGGGATTTGTTATTTGGAACTTGGATTTTGTAATTTGAGATTTTACAAATGAGGGTAGGGATTTTTAAAACTAGGTTGTTATATAATTAAGGAGAATGATATGAAAAAAGAGGAGTTAATAAAAAAATGGTTAGACAATGACTTATCTGCTGATGAGTTAAAAGCTTTTCAGCAATTGGAAGAATATGGTTCTTATGTAAAATTATCAGAAAAGGCAAAACAATTTAAAGCACCTGATTTTGATAGTTCGGAAGCCTATAAAATAATTCAACCAATTATTAATCGTAAGAGAATTCAAAAAACCTTATTGATTAAATTGAGACCAATAGCACAGATTGCAGCCGTCTTTATGATTGTATTTGGTGCTTATAGCCTACTTTTTTCCAACGATATAACAACATTTGATACCTTGGCTAGCCAAAAAATTACAGTTACCTTACCTGATTCTTCCATTGCAGAATTAAATTCGGATTCGAAATTAAGTTTTGATGAGGATGACTGGTCGGAGCAAAGACAAGTCAAACTTGAGGGTGAAGCATTTTTTAAAGTAGCCAAAGGGTCTCGTTTTGATGTCCAAACCTCTTCGGGAATTATAAGTGTTTTAGGCACTCAATTCAATGTAAAAAACAGAAACAACTATTTTGAAGTCAAATGCTTTGAAGGAATGGTAAGTGTTTCTTACATGGGGAAACTTACGGAATTATCAGCGGGCAGAACCTTGCGAATTATACAGGGTGAAATTTCAAAGAATAATACAAATTTGGGTCGTCCAACATGGCTTGAAAATATAAGTAGCTTTAAAAGTGTGCCTTTGTTTGAGGTTATCGCCGAATTTGAA
>JAUXGV010000198.1 GCA_030621915.1 Flavobacteriaceae bacterium | reverse complement strand
TTCAAATTTAACAGTTTTATATTTGCCAATCCTACTACAGAAAAGGCCTCATTCAGCTCATAAAAATCTACTTCATTTTTTGAAATTCCTGATTTTTCCAATGCCTTTGGAATAGCTTTAGCCGGTGCTGTTGTGAACCATTCCGGCTCTTGAGAGGCGTCGGCATATCCATTAATCACAGCCAGGGGTTTGATGTTTAATTCCTCTGCTTTTGATCTGCTCATTAAAATTAAGGCTGCGGCACCATCGTTCAGGGTGGACGCATTTGCAGCAGTTACAGTTCCTTCTTTGCTAAACGCAGGTCTTAACGAAGGTATTTTTTCCATTTTGACATTTTTGTACTCTTCATCTTCAGAAACAAGAATGGCATCACCTCTTCGTTGTGGAACCTCAACTGGAATTACTTCCTCGGAAAATTTACCTTCCTTCCAGGCTCTTGCAGACCTGTTATAAGATTCTATAGCAAATTCATCCTGATCTTCCCGACTAAAGTCATACTTTGAGGCACATGCATCTCCACAAGTTCCCATGTGTTTTCCATCGTATACATTTACCAGACCGTCTTTTAACAATCCATCCTCTATATTTATATTTCCAATTTTTTGTCCATTTCTACCATAAAGATAATGAGGTATTTGGCTCATATTCTCCATTCCTCCGGCAATAACTATTTCAGCATCCCCACATCGTATGGCCTGGGTTGCAAATGCAATAGACTTCATTCCTGATGCACAGACTTTGTTAACTGTGGTACAGGGAATTGAATTCGGTAAGCCGGCATACAATGCAGCCTGTCTGGCAGGAGCCTGACCTAGTCCTGCTTGAAGCACATTGCCCATAAAAACTTCGTCAACCAGCTTTGGATCCAAATTTATTTTTTCTAATGCACCTTTAATTGCTATTGCTCCTAATTTGGGTGCAGAAATACCGGATAGAGCTCCCATAAAACTTCCTAGCGGGGTCCTTACAGCAGATACAATTACAACTTCTCCATTCATTATCTTTACTTTATATTTTTAGTATAACTTATAAATCACCATGCGAAATTAATTATTTTTAGTCAAAAAATTCATTTGCTTTTAAAAGATTTAATTTGCTACATTGTAAAAGATTTATTAAAGTATAATGAAGAATAATTTTTTATGATAGATAACAAGAGCAAAAGACATTATATAGCAATAATAGGAGGCTCCATATCAGGTTCAGAGGCCGCTTTTATATTGGCAGAAAAGGGATACAGGGTCGTAGTGTTTGAAATGAATGATCTGCCCTATGGTAAAATTGAGGACGGTCTGCCTAATTGGCATATCAATTTAAGGAACAAGCAGGAAAAAAATATAGATCTAAAATTGAATCATCCCAATGTGCGATATGTGCCTGATGTAAGGATTGGAAAAGATATTAATTTTGATGACCTTGTGAATAACTGGGGGTTTACTGTTGTTATTCTGGCCAATGGTGCATGGAAAGACAGGGCTTTACCAATCTCTAATATAGATAAATTTATTGACCATGGTTTAATTTATCAAAACTCATTACTGCATTGGTTCAATCATAAGCATGAGCCTGATTATAATGGGATCCAATATAAAATTAAAGATGGAACCGTTGTGATCGGTGGAGGTTTAGCATCTTTGGATGTGATGAAACTAGGTATGATTGAAATGGTTCAGATGGAATTATCTAAACAGAAAGGAATAGATATCGATTTATTCACCTTTGAAAAAAAAGGAATATTGAAAATTTTGGATGGATACGGAATTTCCCTGAGTGATCTGGGGCTAAAAGGAATGACCCTGGTGTACCGTAGAACAGCTTTTGATATGCCGTTGAAAACACCTCGTGATGATTCTGAAGAGAGTATTCAAAAAGCGAGAGAAGTCTCCAATAGGCTATTGCATAAATATGCCAGTAATTTTATTTTTGAATTTGTTCCATTAGGATCTCCTATAGAGAAAATTGAAGAGAATGGAAAATTGCAGGCTGTTGTATTTCAAAAAAATGAACTGGTAGGAGGAAAAATACTTCCATTAAAAGGAGAAACATTTACTTTAAAAACACCACTGTTAATATCATCTATCGGTAGTTTACCTGATAGAATTACCGGTCTCCCATATGATGGTTCTACCCTTGAAATGAAAAACATGAATGGATATATGGTTAAAGGATTTACCAATGTGTTTGCCATAGGAAATGCAGTTACAGGAAGAGGAAATATTCAGGAGTCTAAAGCACATGGAACCATGATGACGAATAAAATTATTGACCATCATCTTGAAAAAGAAGATTTATTTGAAGAATGGTTAGTAAATTATAATGAAAATTTAAAAAGTGTAGTTCAGGAGCAAATTGAAGAAATAGATAAAGAAATAAAATCGAAAGAGATAATGCCCGATGAAATTATTGAAGGAATTTTAGACAAATCGGAAGCACTACAGAAAAAAATTGGCTATACAACTTATGAGAAATGGATAAAGTTTAAAACACCGATTAGATTGGAAGATATTTTAAAAAATAATTAATTAAGTTTCGATATAAAATTGTTTACTTTTGACCGTTAATTGTTTTTTATGAAGGATTTTATCAATAAAATTTATCAAAATAATTCCTTAATATATAAAGTCATTCTTTTTTTGGTAACTACAATTACCATTATTTATTTATTCCCTAAAGGAGGGCAGTTCAAGTACAATATACAAAAAGGAAAACCCTGGCAATATGAAAATTTGTATGCGCCATTTGATTTTGCCATACTGAAATCAGAGGAAGAAGTAAGTAATGAATCAAAAGAAATTGAAGCGAATAAGCAATTATTCTTTACACAACGAGATGATGTTGTTGAAAAGGTAAAAGAATATTACACAAGACAAATTCCAATTATTTTAGAAGATTCTGCCGCGATCAAATTCAATAAAAATCAGCTGAGGTCTTTTGGGTCAAAGTTCATTTCCAACGTTTATAAGAATGGGTTCCTGAATAAATCGGACAATAGCAAAATCAGGAAAAACACCTTAATAACCGTTAGGAGAGGAACAGAAGCGAAAGATATCTTATCTGATAATTTGTTTACAACCGAAATTTTGGTTCCTGAACTACAAAGATATTTTGCTAAAAGCAGATATAAACCTTTAGAAGAGAAATTCACTACTTTGTTCTTTGATATTATTGAGCCAAATATTTTTTATGATGAAGAATTTACACAAAAGATTGTAGATGAAGAGATGAAGAATATATCGGATACTAAGGGTTTAGTATCTGAAAATGAAAGAATTATATCTAAAGGTGATGTTGTGGAAGGTAAGAATTATGAAATATTAACTTCCTTGAGGACCGAGTATGATTCACAGCTCTGGAGTAAATCAAACTACTACTGGATAGTTGTTGGCTATACCATTTTAGTAGCCTTGGTTTTGTTGATGTTGTTGCTATTTTTGAAGAACTATCGCTCGGAGATTTTTGAGAATAACACAAAACTAACCTTTATCTTTTTTAATATTTTAGTTATCATTTTAATGGTTACGATAGTTCAAAAGTATTGGGTAAGTTATATTTATGTGGCACCAATAATTATCCTGCCGATAGTATTAAAAGCCTTCTTTGATGCACGTTTAGGTCTTTTTGCTCATGTGGTTACCATACTTATACTCGGTTTTATTGTACCGAATAGTTTTGAATTTATTTTTCTGCAAACCATAGCCGGTATTGTTACCATTTTAACAGTATCTGAACTATATCGCAGGGCAAATTTGTTTATTTCAATACTTAAGATTACATCAGTTTATATCCTGGCATATTTTGCTTTTTCTATTATCCAGGAAGGTAATGCATCACAATTAAAGTGGGGGTACTTTGGCATGTTCGCTTTAAATGGCGTTTTGTCGTTTCTATCTTTGTTCTTGATTTTAATTTATGAAAAGCTTTTCAATCTCGTTTCTGATGTTTCTCTGTTGGAACTGAGTAATACAAATTCGAAATTACTTCGCGAGTTGAATGAAAAAGCACCAGGAACTTTTCAACATTCCATGCAAGTAGCGAATTTAGCAGAGGCTTCTGCAAATGAAATTGGGGCTAATGCCATGTTAGTGCGAACAGGTGCATTGTTTCATGATATTGGTAAGATGGTAAATCCCATGTATTTTATTGAAAATCAAAGTACAAATGTGAATCCTCACAATGAGATATCACCTCTGGATTCTGCAGATATTATTATAAATCATGTGATAAAGGGAGTTGAGATAGCCAAAAAACATCGATTGCCAGACAGAATAATTGATTTTATCCGAACGCATCACGGTACCAGTATTGTCTACTATTTTTATAAAAAGGAGGAAGAATTAGGCATGGGCCCGGTGGATGTGAATAATTTTAGATATCCCGGACCAATTCCTTTTTCAAAAGAGACAGCTATCTTAATGATGTGTGATGCCTGTGAGGCGGCCTCAAAAAGTATAAAGGAACCAACAGCCTTGTTAATTGATGATCTGGTTGAGAAAGTAATCAATGGGCAGATGAACAACGGTCAATTTATGAATTCTGATATTACTTTTAAAGAGATTGAAACGATCAAGAAAGTTGTAAAAAAGAAACTCCACAATATATATCATCTTAGAATTGAATATCCGGAGTAAACCGGATTCATATTACTCTTATGTTAAACTAATTAAATTTGGCTAAAGTTTCCTTGACTAATATAAAGCGGACGACTCTGCTAAACGGAATAAATAATGTTGGAAAGATCATTAAATTTCTTGGTTTAGAACCGTTCAAATTAAATGCCGATAAAATTATTCTCAAATCCAAGAAGAAAGCCGGCTATAACAGAAATTTACCAAAAAATTTAGAAACGGGTCTTCATAAAATAATTGATTCGGTTAACAAGGAAGCAAGAATTAATTCATTTGGTTCTCTAGCCGCTAAAATACTTTTTGAAAGGACCTTAACCCAACGACTTAAAATTGAGAAATACCTGGATAGAAATCCAGAGATAGAGCAGACCGAAATAAAACAACCTATATTTATAATTGGGATGCCAAGAACGGGTACTACTATTTTACATGCACTAATACATGAAGATGAAAATCACCGTTCGCCATTGGTATGGGAATGCTTATTACCCACTCCGGTATCATCTCCCGAGAATTATTACGACAACAAACAAATAAAAACTGTTGTGAGAGAGTTGAACCAAATTTTCAAATTAGTTCCTGATTTTAAAAAAAAACATCAT
>JAUXGV010000092.1 GCA_030621915.1 Flavobacteriaceae bacterium | reverse complement strand
TGATATATATGCATATTTTCGATTTATTTTTTCATGCCCACTTTTTGTCAATACGCAATCTGGCGCTTTCGCTAAAATAAGCTGCTAGCTTATTTACTAAACGCTCAGCCCTTTATTTTTATCTTTACACATCTGCTTCGTTCCAAAACCCTTGAAATAGCAGCCTATATCTACAGGCTTCGACGCCTCACATCTGCGCAAAGCTAAAAGCCTGAATAATCCGGGTTAAAGAAGCTGATTATCGTTTTTTCTATGAAGAAATTTATACAGAATATTGGGAATTAAATATGACCGTCGTTAAATATTCAATACCCGACCTTCTTTTTCTGCCTGAGTGTCCATGCTTTTTCCAACGGCTAATCCAATGATCATTCCAATCACTAGTCCGGTAGAAGTTCCCATACTCAGACCAAAAATGGTTGATCCTAGGGCTACCCCAAAACACATTCCTAAACTCATTCCAATTGCAGTATTATATCCCTTAGAAATTAATGAAAGTTCATCTTTTAAGTATTTCTTAAAAGCCTCGAGTTTTCGTCTATAATATTTTTTTCCATTCTCAGCGTTGAAATTCAACTCTAGTAGCTCGAGTTTCTTTTCTATGGACTGTTTTTGTTCTTCTGTTAATTTTCTATTTTTCAATTCGGATAGAATAGCAATAAAATTTTTATAAATCTTGATTTCATATTTATTATCTGATCCAATTTTCAAATTTTCGAAAAGTTTAATTGTTTCTTCTATATTCATATTGTTTTGTTTTATTGATTAGTGGCTTGAATTTAATTTTATTACATACAATGTTGTTTTTCTTCTTTTTAACTACCCTCTATTTTTCAAGCTCTTAATTCCTCCATATCCGCCAATAAAATATCCAGTTTTCTTAATATGCGTCCATAAACCAAATTCACATCCCATTTACCAATCCTTCCGCCAAAAAATGCTAATAATGACATGATGAAAATAATTCCTATAATCCCAATTATTGGAAAACCATAGATCATATATATGTCGGGGAAATTATAAAGAACCCCTCCTACAATCCTTTCACCTAAAAGAGTTCCATTACTGTCATTGAACCAAAACCCTAAAATCATTGATAAAAAAACATAAGGGTAAAGATATCTGGATAATTTTGTATTAAAAGCAATCATTTCTTTCACCCAATTATCAAATGAGTTGAGATACTGGTAGCTATTTAAGCTCGTATCAATTTTATCTAATTTTTTCTTGAATTTTATTCCATAAAAAGCAATCACAATAAAAAGAAAAAACATGGGAACACCCATATATTGCATTTTTACTATGAAGGTTACTGGTAATAAAATAAACGCAAAGGCAATAATTGCTATAATATTTATTTTATACATCCTCCTAAATCTATCCACTATATGTATTGATTTTTGATTATACAAATCGTTAAGCTTGGGCGCCACAAGTGCATCATTTTTTAAAAACCCTTCTTTCCAAATTAATTCAATTGACTTTTCCATCTAATATTTTTTTTAATCGTTCTTTAATCCTTTTAATTCTTACGCCAATATTATTTGCAGTAGTTTCGAAAATTTCAGCGATTTCCTTATAGGGTTTTTCTTCCAAATAAAGTAATATGAGAGCCCTGTCAACTTCAGACAATTGTTTGATAGCATCATATAATTGATTTAATGATTCATCTGCAAATGCATAGTTGTCTTCCGAATTTTCAGGTGATAAATAATCTGATGCAAAATGTTGCTTATTATTCTTCCTTTTCTTCAATAAGGTCAAACACACATTTAAGGATAATCTATAAATCCAGGTAGACCATTTGGATTGTTCATTAAAATTCTCATGACTTTTCCATATTTGTAGACATACCTCCTGGTAATAATCATCAAAATCTTCTTGAGAATTGGTATATGCCCTACATATTTTAATAATTATTCCAGAATAGGGCAAAATTGAAACTGTGTAAAAATCGCTACTCAATATTGTTTTTTCTTGATTAGTGGCAGAAATAAAAGAATATTACACTCATTAAAAAATATTTTAATGAATCCAACCTAAATAGCTAAAAATAACCATTGTAATAAATTATAGATGTTATTCAAATAGATGATAATATTTTTAGAGAATATTAATAGTTCGAAATTCTATTCATCTCAAACCCTTTTGATAAGAATTTCTAAAATTTCAATAGCAGAATCGCTAATTTTTGTTCCCGGTCCAAAAACTCCGGCAACACCAACGTCCATTAGAAACGAATAATCCCGAGGTGGAATTACGCCTCCAGCTATAACTAAAATATCTTCTCTTCCATAATTACCAAGTTCTTCGATTACTTTTGGGATTAACGTTTTATGTCCGGCAGCCAACGAAGATATGCCCAATACATGAACATCATTTTCAATTGCTTGTTTGGCAACTTCCTGAGGAGTTTGAAACAATGGCCCAATATCAACATCAAAGCCCAAATCAGCGAAACTGGTCGATACTACCTTAGCGCCTCGATCATGACCATCCTGTCCCATTTTCGCAATTAAAATTCTGGGCCGTCTACCATCCAAAGAGGCAAATTTATCCGAAAGTATGATAGCACTTTTAAAACTCTCGTCATTTTTAATTTCTTTACTATACACACCTGTAATTGTTTTAATTTTTGCTTTATATCTACCAAAAGTACTTTCCAAGGCTAGAGATATTTCACCAAGAGTGGCTCTTTTTTTGGCTGCTTGTACTGCCAAATCTAATAAATTTCCTTCACCCGTTTTACAACAATCAGTTAAATTCTTTAATGTAATTTCAACTTCAGTATTATTTCTTTCCTGTTTAACTTTTATTAATCTTTCTATTTGAGAATTTCTAACTGATTCATTATCAATATCTAAAATATCAAAAGATGCCTCTTCTTTAACTTTAAATTTATTAACTCCAACTATAACATCACTACCACTATCAATTCTTGCTTGTTTTTTTGCTGCAGCTTCTTCAATTTTCATTTTTGGTATCCCTTTCTCGATAGCCTTGGTCATACCTCCCAAATCCTCAACCTCTTGAATCAAAT
The DNA here is from genome assembly GCA_030621915.1 of Flavobacteriaceae bacterium. Taxonomy (GTDB): domain Bacteria; phylum Bacteroidota; class Bacteroidia; order Flavobacteriales; family Flavobacteriaceae; genus Lutimonas. Next base: position 8,123 of record JAUXGV010000092.1, on the reverse strand, counting down.
TCCAAGCTTGAGTCGCTATTTTATCTGTTAGTTTTTCCAATTCCTTACTTCCTGCCCAAGGGTCGACAGTTTTGGTAATATGTGTTTCTTCCTGAAGAAAAAGTTGTGTATTCCTGGCAATTCTAGCAGAAAAATCTGTAGGTAAGGCAATCGCTTCATCCAAAGCATTTGTATGTAATGATTGTGTTCCTCCAAATATGGCAGCCATGGCTTCAATAGTGGTTCTTGCAACATTATTAAACGGATCCTGTGCAGTTAAACTCCAACCACTGGTTTGACAATGTGTTCGCAAGGCCATTGATTTAGGGTTCTTTGGGTTAAATTGTTTAATTATTTTAGCCCAAAGTAATCTTGCTGCCCTCAATTTGGCCATTTCGGTAAAATGATCCATACCAATTCCCCAAAAAAAGGAAAGACGTGGTGCAAAATTGTCAATTTTCATTCCTGAATCAATTCCTCTTCTAATATATTCTAAGCCATCAGCTAAAGTGAATGCCAATTCAATTTCAGGGGTTCCTCCTGCTTCCTGAATGTGATAACCAGAAATAGAAATACTGTTGTATTTTGGCATATAAGCTGTGGTATACTTAAAGATATCAGCAATAATTCGCATGGATGGTTCTGGTGGATAGATGTAGGTATTTCGAACCATAAATTCCTTTAATATATCATTTTGAATGGTTCCAGACAATTGCTCCTTCAACACACCTTGTTCCTCAGCTGTAACTATAAAAAAAGCCAATATTGGCAAAACAGCTCCATTCATTGTCATTGATACTGTCATTTTATCTAAAGGAATGGAATCAAATAATATCTTCATATCTTCCACCGAATCAATAGCAACTCCAGCTTTACCTACATCTCCTTGAACTCGTTCATGATCAGAATCATAACCCCTATGGGTCGCCAAATCAAAGGCAACAGATAACCCCTTCTGCCCTGCAGCTAAATTTCTTCGATAAAACGCATTGCTTTCTTCTGCTGTTGAAAAACCAGCATATTGCCTTATGGTCCATGGCCTTGAAACGTACATGGTAGAATAAGGTCCCCGTAAATATGGTGGAATTCCTGCTACAAAATTTTCATGCAATAAATTCTCAGGCTTGTTACCGTCAAATACAGCTTGTAGATTTATATCTTGTACATTTTTTCGACTCATTTATTAAACTTTCAATTATTCAGTTTCCCATTCGATTCATCTGTCAATCTTTCTTTTTCAATTCTATCTGCCAAACGTTTGGCAATTATTGGATGTAAAATTGTTTCATGAGACCTTGATTTTAAAAACGGAAACAATTCAATTTGATCTTTCATCTTCTCTTCCATCATGTATTTATTAATACCAATCATCACAGATTCATTTTTGTCAAAACAATTTTGTTCCTTCCAGGCACTTTCTTCAATTTTTCTTTGAATAATTCCTTCAAAAAGTTGTTTGACAAAACCACCACTTTTTTCAATACTTTTAAATAATGTCAATGCTTTTTCGCAAATTTCGTAAGTCAATTGTTCTATATAGTATGATCCTTTAACAAAATCGGCATTTTTGAAGTAGCTTTCTTCTCTTAATATAGTTAGTTGATTACGTGCAATGCGTTCTCCAAATTCATTTTTCCTATGAAAAATTGCATCGTAAGAAACATTACTTATTGCATTAGTCCCTCCCAAAATTGCACTCATACATTCGGATGTAGTTCGCAGCATGTTGCAATTATAATCATAAATACTTTTATTTCTTAAACTAGGTTCGCTAAAGATATTTGCCTTGATATTATAATTATAATCTTGAATTAACAACTGCCATAAATATTTGAAAGCCCTGAGTTTTGCAATTTCAAAAAAGTAATTTCCTCCTACGGAAAAATTGAAATTAATACTTGATCCAACATTTTTACCAAAATGATTCAAATATTCATTGGCATGAGCCAGAGCATATGCAACTTGCTGTACAATATTCGCCCCGGAATTTTGGTAATGTCCAACATCTACACCAAATATAGAGCAAGTATTATCTGATTTTTCTAATACGGATTTTAGAATTTGATGATCCTTTTTATGATTGTAAAACCAATTACCATTTTTTGTTAAATTTCCTATGATATCAACATTTAAGAATATTTGTTTATTCTTTATAAAATCAGTTAATTTCTTTAAAAATGATTCATTCAAAAACAGGAAATAAAAATAAATTTTTAAAGGTTTTTTCGAAGGTTCAGAAACCAATCCTTCAAGTAATTTATCAAATTCAAAAGGAGTTCCAGCAATAAATTTAACAACATCTGCACCTCTATTTAATGCATCAATGGCTAGATAATTGGCTGATTTTACATTATTTATATATATAGTTTGACAAACTTCAAAATTTGAAGGGACATCAGAAATTTCCAATTGATTAAAATCATCTTTATGATAAAAGGGTTTGATAACAATACCTTCATCAGTATTTGTAAGTAAGGTTTGATTATAATCCAAACCTTTGAGGTCAAATTGAATTTTTTGTTTCCATTGTTTCGCAGAAACCGAAGGAAAATTTTCAAACAAGGAATTGCTCATTTTTTATTCTTCTAAAGTGTCGTATTCAATAATAAAGATTTCTTCATTTATCTTCTTCATTTTATATTCTTCTCGCGCGAATTTTTCCAAGGAATCTGGGTCTTTTAAATTCTTTATATCCTTACTATCTCTTTCAATTTGATTTTCAAAGTATTCATTTGCATCTTCCAATTTGTCTATTTCCATATTCAATTCCCGATGATTCAAATATGAATTTTCATCAAAAAACATCATCCATATCACAAAAAATAATAGGATAATAAAATATTTATTACCAATAATTCTGACAAATCTATTTTGTTTAAATTGCTTAAATGTCATCTTTTAATCTCTCATTTATCACAGTTCTTACAATATCAACAGCAACTGAATTGTATTTATCATTCGGAATTATAAGATCTGCAAAATTTTTAGTGGGCTCAATAAACTGCTGATGCATAGGTTTTAATGTGTTTTGATATCTTTCCAGGACTTCATCAAGATCCCTGTTTCTCTCTGAAACATCTCTTTTCAATCTCCTTATTAATCTCTCATCGGAATCGGCATGAACAAATATTTTAATATCGAGTAAATCCCTTAAAATTTTATTGGTGAAAATTAAAATTCCTTCAACTATAATTACTTTTCTAGGATTGGTTGATAATGTTTCAGCAATTCGATTATGCAGCTCAAATGAATAAATGGGCTGTTCAATAACATGACCTCTTTTTAATTTTTTTAAATCAGAAATTAACAACTCAAAATCAATTGCATTGGGATGGTCAAAATTTATTTCACATCTTTCTTCAAATGTTAGTTGATCAGTTCTATTATAATAGGAATCTTGAGAAATTACAGTTACTTCGTCCTTAGGAAGCTCTTCGACAATTTGATTCACTACGGTGGTTTTACCGCTACCCGTGCCCCCTGCAATCCCTAATACTAGCATACAATTTCAACTTTAGTTCAAATCTATAAAAAATCAATTTGAAATACCTTGAAATTCATTTATTTCTCTGTTCACCTGAATCCAATTTAAAAAATAAATTCTCTAAATATTTATTTAAAAAAAAGTAAAATTTCCATTAAAATGAATGATTAAATATTTAAATTCACACGAATTATAGCAGATTAAAAATTTCACCAAGTTAAAATATAGATATGTCAAAAAATTATTTTAAAGAGTATCCAAATGTAGACGGGTTTTTTAACGAATATGGAGGTGCTTTTATTCCACCTCATTTGGAAACAGAAATGGCTAAAATCAATGAAGCATACTATTCCATAAGTAAATCCCATAAATTTATAATAGAACTCAGAAATATAAGAAAACATTATCAGGGAAGGCCAACACCCGTTTATCATTGTAATCGTCTCTCTAATAAATATGGAGGTCAGATATATTTAAAAAGAGAAGATTTAAATCATACGGGTGCTCATAAGTTAAACCACTGTATGGGAGAAGCTTTATTAGCAAAATACATGGGGAAAAAGAAATTAATCGCTGAAACAGGTGCGGGTCAACATGGAGTAGCCTTAGCAACTGCAGCTGCTTATTTTGGATTGGAATGTGAAATTCATATGGGGGAAGTTGATATGGTCAAAGAACATCCTAATGTTCAGCGTATGAAAATTCTTGGTGCCAATGTGATTCCTGTGGGACATGGATTAAAAACATTAAAGGAGGCTGTTGACAGCGCTTTTGAGGCTTATTTAAAAGATCCTATAACTGCAATCTATTGCATTGGGTCTGTTGTTGGGCCGCATCCTTTTCCCATGATGGTTCGTGATTTCCAACGAGTTGTTGGTATTGAAGCCAAAGATCAATTTTTAGAAATGACGGGGGAATTACCCGACAATATAATCGCTTGTATTGGTGGAGGAAGTAATGCCATGGGATTATTTTCGGCCTTTTTAGAGCATGAAGAATGTAGGCTATTTGGAATAGAACCTGCAGGGAAATCTTTTAAAACCGGTGAACATGCTGCAACAATGACCTTAGGAAAACCTGGAATGATTCATGGTTTTAAATGCTATACTTTACAAGACGAAGAAGGAAATCCGGCTCCTGTACACTCTATAGCCAGTGGCTTGGATTATCCAGGTGTTGGTCCAGAGCACAGTATGCTAAAAGATCTAAACAAAGTAACCTATGATAGCATAACAGATCAAGAATGCATTGACTCCTTTTTTGAATTGAGTAGATTAGAAGGAATTATTCCAGCTTTAGAAAGTGCTCATGCGGTTGCTTATGCCTTAAAATTAGCTCAAAAGAATCCTAAACAATCTATTTTAGTGAACTTGAGTGGTAGGGGTGATAAGGATTTGGATTATGTGATAGATACATTCGGATTACCCGAATAATGTTTTAATATAATTATTCAACTGTCAATTAAATATTTGTACTATGAAAAATCTTTTTTCTAATCTAAAAGGAGATTCCTTTGGTGGCATAACGGCCGGAATTGTAGCCTTACCTTTAGCTCTTGCCTTCGGTGTTACTTCCGGATTAGGGCCTAGTGCCGGATTATATGGTGCCATTTTTTTAGGTTTTTTTGGAGCTTTTTTCGGGGGAACAAATACACAAATATCAGGACCAACTGCGCCTTTAACCGCAATAAGTTTGGTCTTAATAGCAAGCATAATTCAAGCAAATAATGGTGATTTAAATCGAGCTTTACCTCTAATTTTATCTGTGTTTTTATTTGCTGGTCTTTTTCAGATTTTGCTAGGTGTTATGGGTGTAGGAAAGTATATTAAGTATATCCCCTACCCCGTTGTTTCTGGTTTTATGACTGCCATTGGTTTTATCATTATCGTTACACAGCTCCTACCTATATTGGGATATTATGTTGGAGACGATCATGAATTTATTCAAAAATTTAAACCCCATGCGGAAGAACTTATTATCAACAATATTTTAAAAGACGAAGTTAAAGAAGGGATCTTAGTTTTGGAAGATTTTAAAGAAACCATTGAGCGCGCTGAATTGGTTGCCGTCGAAGAAATTTTAAAGGAAGCCAAAACATTGGCAGGAGCCGAAACTTCTGGTGTAATAGGTGCTTTAAAAAGTTTGCCTAGGGCCTTGGGAAATATTAATTATTTGGAATTGATCTTGGCGCTTTCTACCATTTTAATAATTTATGGTTTTAAAAAAATAACAACAAAAATACCTAGTACATTAGTAGCACTTTTAGTAGTATCCGGCGTTGCTATTTTTGCTGATTTAGATTACCGGCCTATTGAGGAAATTCCAGGTGGTTTTCCTATTCCAAATTTTGGAATATTTTCCGGTTTTAGTTTTTCTGAATTGTCCCCCTATATATTCACCGCATTAACTTTGGCTTTTTTAGGAACTATTGATACACTATTAACGTCAGTTGTTGCTGATAATATGACAAAAACAAGTCATAAATCGAACAAAGAATTGATTGGTCAGGGAATCGGTAATAGTATATCTGCAATTTTTGGAGGTCTACCAGGTGCAGGTGCTACGATAAGAACCGTTGTAAATATTAATGCAGGTGGTAAAACTAAACTTTCGGGTATGATTGCAGGCTTATTTTTATTGCTTGTTTTATTAGCCTTAGGACCAGTAGCTTCAAAAATTCCTGCCGCTGTACTGGCGGGTATTTTAATGACTGTAGGTATAGGTGTAATGGATTATAAAGGATTAAAAGCTATCCCATATATACCCAAGTCTGAAGTTACAATCATGCTTGTTGTTTTTGTATTATCTTCCTTTTGGAACCTTGTATATGCCGTAGGATTAGGCCTAGTAATTGCATCTGTGGTATTTATGAAAAAAATGGGCGATGTAACCGGAGATATGTCTGATATTAAAAGCTTAAAGGATGAAAAATCTTGGAAGGATGAAGCTAATTTCCCAAAGGAACTTATGGAAAAAGTATTTATTAAACATGTGAAAGGCCCCTTATTTTTTGGCTCTACAAGTCATTTTCAAGTATTGGCCAATCAGGTACCGGAAGATGCTTTATATGTAATCGTAAGGATGGATAGGGTTCCCTATATTGATCAATCGGGGTTATATGCTATAGAAGAGGTTCTATTAAATTTGGAAAAGAAAAATATCCATCCATTAATTGTTGATTTACAAAAACAACCGGAATACCTATTGAGATCCATTGATATTGTTCCTGATTTAATTCCAAGTGACCATTTATTTAAGAACTTTGATGATTGTACGGATTGGATTAAGGCTCATGTTAAATAAACCGATTAAGTAGCTTTTCATTTTCTAATCAGTTAATTCTAAAATAATTTCATTTGATTGAAGTTTGTTTTATCAAATAATTTATAATTCAAAGGAGGCAGGCAAACATCAGCTAAATATTTTTTCTTAGCCAATTTAAATTGTAAAGCTACTTGTTCTGCTATTTTACCCTCTCCTTTCATTCTGGTACCAAAGCGAGATTCGTTTAAGGTGCCACCATGGCTTTCTTCAATTTGATGTAATATTTTCGAAGCTCTGTCTGGATATGATTTATGTACCCAGTCCTTAAATAAGTTTCCAACAGCACCGTTCAATCTTACCATAGTATAGGCAACTGATAGAGCTCCTAATTCACTAACTTTCTTCACCATATCAAATATTTCATGGTTATTGATAGCCGGAATAATTGGAGCCATCATAACATTTACGGGGATTCCATTTTTTGAAAGCTCTTCAACAGTTTTTAAACGTAGTGCAATAGATGATGTTCTTGGTTCTAACTTGCGTCGAGTTTCTTCCCTCAAAGAAGTGATCGAAATACTTACATGAATTAAATTATATGAGGCTAACATTTTCAATAAATCTAAATCTCGAAGAATCAAACTATTTTTAGTGATGATACTCACAGGATGTCTGTATTTAAGTAACACCTTTAACATTTTTCGTGTTATCTCCAACTTCTTTTCAATAGGTTGATAACAATCTGTATTCCCAGAAAACATAATATTAGTTGCTTTCCAATTTCTACTAGTAATTTTTTTTTCTAATAGATGGGGAGCATTTCTTTTGAAGAGAATCTTTCGTTCAAAGTCCAACCCAGCACTGTAACCATAATATTCATGTGTATTTCTGGCATAACAATAAATGCATCCATGTTCACATCCTTGATAAGGATTCATAGAAAAGGGAATGCCAATATCAGTACTTACGACTCTATTAATGATAGTTTTTGGAAAAATTTCAATGTATTGTGTTCGATTAGATTCAGGTTCATCTCCTTCTTTTTCACAGTAATTAAGGTATTCGTCTTCAACAATTTCATCATATTGTATAAAACGATTGTGCACATTTATTTGTGCTCCCCTACCTTTTATTTGTGTATTTTTTTTGATGGATTAAAGTTACATGGGAATCATTTTAAAAGCTAAAATTGTTAATAATATAATATTTCTTGTGCAATTAGCATGACAATTTTACTAGAACTACAGGTTTGAGGTTTTATAAATTTTTCTTCTTTAATCTAACACCTTATCCTCATTTTCAACAAGATAATTTAGTGTTTTATTAAGCAAAACATTTAGTTTAATGCCTTTTTTATGAGCAATTTGAGCCAGTTTTTTATGCATCCTTCCTGGAA
>JAUXGV010000219.1 GCA_030621915.1 Flavobacteriaceae bacterium | reverse complement strand
TAATACAATTCTAGAATTTAATAAATTCATTTGCGATCTAATTATTTGTTTAATATTTTTCCTAAGGCACATAATATAGTATTTAGTTTAATCAATTGGTAAATTTTCAATGATATATTGTTCTTCAATTTCAATATTTAGATCAGACTTCAATTTTGCTTGTTTAACTTTATCACCCTGATATAGTGCTAACACGTATAAGTTTTTCGGTTTTTTGTGGCCATCTAATCCGCGTAAATTTCTAATCGTTTCATTTAATGCATCTTTATTACCTAATTTATCCAATGCCATCAATCCAAAAAGGTGATTCAAGCTTTGAGTTTCAATTCGGCGGTTGGTGGAGGAAACAATATCTCGAAGTAATTGTTTACTTAACTCCTGATCATTTAATTTTTCATAACAATAGGCCAATAGAAAATTTTGAATCCTTTCATCCGGTTCATAGGGTTTTCCTACGCCTATATTCTCAGGCCATTCTTTGGCGTTAATTAATACATCTTTGGCTTTCTTATATTTCTCTTTTTTAATATTTTCCAGTGCATATAAAATATGAGCATTTTCATATATTATTCTACTTTCAGAGGCATGCTCAAAGGGAAGAACCTGGATATCTTTTAATATGGATATACTTTTATTATAATCCTTTACTTTTAAAGAGGACTTGGCATAGCTCAGACCAATATTATAGTTTTTAGGAAACTTTTTGGAAGCCTTCATGCTAAATTTATATGCCTCATTATAATTTTTATTTAAAAGGTAAAACTGAATCAAATCATCCCAAACCATCCAATCGCTGTTATTAATCTCATAAGCTCTTTGATAATCCAATAATTGATCAGAATAGTTGTTCTTATCCAACATCTTCGCTCTAAACCTGTAAAAAGCATTCCAATCAGGTTCATTTTTACATTGCAATAAGAGATTTTTTCCTTTTTCTATCCTACCCACTGATATATAATTCTGTGCCAAATAATATTTGAATTTCCAATGTGGGTTTTCACTTTCGGCCCATTCCAAAACAGGAATGGTTTCTGGTCTAAAGGGCAATACAAACTCAGCTGATTCATTCAAGGCATCTATTAAAATTTGATTACTTTTTGATTTTTCAGTATTTCTAAGCAGAAAGGCAAGCCACAATTTATTTTTAATTCCTTTTCCATTTGTATTCAATACATTAACAGCCTCATTCCTTAAGCTCAATCCATTGTATTTAATAGCTTGTTCTAATAGTATTTCTTCCGAAAATTCATTGTGAAGGAAGGCTATTGAATTCACATTTAACATCCCATTATTATGTAGAAACTCGGACTCAATGGCAGTAAAAATATCAAGAGCATCCATCTTCTTAATCACCTCTGATTGTCTTTTAAAACCCTCATTATCCTGCTGTTTCCTTGCCAAAATCAACAATACATGTCTAGCATTTAAATTATAAGTATTGAAATCCAACGCTTTAATAGCATATTCCTTAGCCCTTACATTATTATTCAAAGAAATGTAAACTTCAGCCATCTGCGTATATGAAACCGATCTATATTTCATATCTCTAGCGGCCCAACCAAATGATTCCAAGGCATTAATAGCGTCATTTATTGCTCTATAGGTAACCCCAGCTATATAATTGGCTCCCGAGTTATAAGTATCAATTCTTAAGCACTGATTAGCAAATTCAAGAGCTTTTTTATAGTTTGTTTTTCGATATTCCAATTCAGCCAATCTCACTAAACCCATTTGATGTGAGGGATCAATAGCTATTAATTCTGATAATTTTTTATTTGCAAGATCAAATTCCCTAAACTTCATGGCTTCCCAACCCTCAGAATACAATTGTTCTGTTCTAGAAATTTTCAAATCCTTTTCACTATGAAATGGTCTTTTAATCAGAGTTTTACTTTTGTCAGAACTATATTGCAATATTCCCTTTCCTAAGTAAACTTCAACAACATCAGTTGACTTAGCCGTAATTCCTTTGGAAAAAACCTCCATAGGTTCCAATTCTAATTTACTATGAAAAACTTCCTCGCCATTGATCAGCACTTTTAGATTTTCATTCAATGTTTGAAGAGCGTTAATGCCGATATATAACTCATTGTTTTTCTGTTCTACATTCAATACACCATATTCTGATGCATCAACCATTCCGCCTATTTCATTATACGGAAACCAAATTTCCCGCCATTTATCCATAACATATGGATCAAAATTGGCTTGGCTAATTGGATTTGTAGCTTCTCCAGGAGAATATTGGTTCAATAATCTACCTGCTTGAAATTCTATATACTGCCCATCAACATCCGTTAATAAGTCCTCCCAAATACCACCTGACCTAGAAAGGGCCCATAGCCATAATTTTTGGCCAGGCATCTCCTCATATGGAGACCAATGACCAAAGCCAAATTTTCTATCATGATAATAGCCTCCGAAAAAATCTTTATAGTCACCTACAATGTGATAGGACTTGGCTGGTCCGAAATTATTGTTTCGATACATAGATAAATTCCTATTCTTTACATCAATTGGCCAGGGTTCGGCATCTCCATTATGTTTTAAAAATTCATCCCCCGGTATAAAAAATTCCAAATCGTCAGTAGCAACAGCTGCTGCGGTCATCCAGTTATAATAAGATTGGTTTAAAGGTGAAGCATTATACCATGAAGCTTTTGTTTCAAAATAAGCTTTGTCTTTTTGTAAATTAATTTCTACTCTCCATTGCGAATTTGAAGGTAAATCAGTATTTCCTACAATACAACTAACGCTACCATCTGCATTATTTTCAATGAGAAAGTCTACTGGGGTAGCAGTTCCAGGGTGGTGACCAATTATTCCAAAATTAAATTCTATACCTCCCGAAGTCCAGGGGCCTCTCATTGAAATATTCCTAAACTTTATGACTTTATTCTTATACAAAAACTCTTCTCCAGATTTCTTGTCAATAGCCCCCCATACCTTACCTCCTATTTCAGGTAAAACAAATACCTTTATATAATCATTTTCCAAGGTTACCACTTTCCATGGTTTTTTTTCCGAATTATGAGCATAGCCTTTGAATTTAAAATATGGGTGAATTTTCGGATTTTCAGACAAAATAGGTACTGGATTTGGGCTATCAAATGAATAGGTCTCAATCATTTTCACTTCTTCCTTGATACTCACCGATTGCGAAAAAGCACCAAATGATTGCCAAATTAAAGCAATCCCTACGAAAATTTTATACTTGTATATATTTCTCATATTTTTAATACGTTTAATTGTTCTCATTAAATCAACTTAATGATTTATTTTTTGTTCTTCTATAATTCTTAATCTATAAATTATAATTAATATAACTTATAAATAAAGTGAAATTTGACTTCATGGTGTTTATTTTTCTACCCTACTCAAAGAAAATGGAACATTTTCCGGTTTGCTTCCCCAATCTATATTTGGTTGATTTCCTAAATTGAACTTTAATTCTCCTCCTTTTTGAATATCTTCAAATTTGATAAAATTATTTGCATATTTTTTACCATTCAATTTTGAGGATTGAATATAAAAATTTTCTTTAGAATTATTTTGAGAATCAATTGTAAAGGATTTTCCATTCTGTAAGTTTAAAGTAGCCTTTTTAAATAGAGGACTGCCTATAACATATTCATTAACTGCTGGAGTTACCGGATAAAACCCTAAAGCACTAAATACATACCAGGCCGATGTTTGTCCATTATCTTCATCACCACAATAGCCATCGGGTGTGGCACTGTACAATTTTGTAATCACATTTCTTATTTTTTCCTGCGATTTATAAGGTGCCTCAGCATAGTTGTACAAATAGATCATATGCTGAATAGGTTGGTTACCATGTGCATAATTACCCATATTTACAATCTGCATTTCCCTTATTTCATGAATTGTAAACCCATAGTAAGAAGCATCAAAATCAGGTGGCATTTCAAAAACCTCATCCAATTTTGATATAAAACTATCATTTCCACCCATTAAATCGATCAAGCCTTGAATGTCATGGAAAACAGACCAGGTATAATGTAAACTATTTCCTTCAGTAAAAGCATCTCCCCATTTTAACGGGTTAAATGGAGTTTGAAACTCCCCATTTTCATTTTTACCACGCATCCAACGAGATTCGCCATCAAATACATTTTTATAGTTCATTGATTTCTTGTAATACTTTCTTGCAACATCCTTTTTCCCTAACTTATTTGCCATTTGAGCTATGGTAAAATC
>JAUXGV010000009.1 GCA_030621915.1 Flavobacteriaceae bacterium | reverse complement strand
TTAAACCATATCTTCTCGTCCGCCGAATCCGCCTGAGGCGGAGAAGGAGGATTAAAAAATCACTTACTGGGAGTGTATGTGGAATGAATCTATTCTTTCTTCTTTTTCTCATCTTCCTTCTCTTTTTTTCTAAGTTGTGCTTCCAGCCTCATTAAGAAAAGTTTTATATCTATTGCCGACTTCATATTGAATTTTTTACAAAGGTAATTTGGCAAAGGGTCATTAAATACGACATGGAATGTCATTGATTCAAGAAACGAGAAAACCACTTATCGAAGTTCATAAGTGGTTTGTTTTGAACACTGTATATCAATCAATAATTATATCAATTAAAAATAAATATTCCTCAGTAAATTAATAGACTATTACCCAATGAAAAAATCATGATGACCATTCAATAATCCGGAAAACTCATTACACAACCTTATCTCTTGCATCTAATCCAAAACTTTCCTGAACAGCATCATACCAAGTATCATCATCAGCTGCATTCCAATCTACCCACTGCTCATCAGTCATTGAAGCTCGCCAATCTAAAAATGGAATGGCATCCGGACCTACAGGATGTCTCAGCTCCCAAGTTTCACTTTCTACAAAATCTAAAATTATTTTAGCCACTAGCGAAGGACTGGTGGGGTTTTCCAATGATGCTTTGAACATACCCCCAAAACGAAATGCTTGTGGATAGTTTGTATTGGGTTGGGCATGCTGAATATCTTGCGCCATATCCGTATTTATGATGCCTGGTTCAATAATTCCAACTCTTATATTAAAAGGCTTAACTTCCTGTGCCAAGGCCTCACTTAAGGCTTCTAAGGCGAATTTAGAAGCAGAATAGGGTGCCAAAGGTGAACTTGAAATATGTCCCGCAACGGATGCCACATTTATAATACATCCACTTTTATTTTCTCTCATATGAGCAATAACTGCCTTAATACATCTTATGGCTCCAAAATAATTTGTTTCCATGACATCTTTAAAAACTGACAAATCCAATTCTTCTATAGCTCCATGACGTTCAATACCTGCATTATTAATAAGAACATCTAATTGAACATTTTGTTCATGAATTATTTCAAAAGCCTTTTTTACGGATTCATCTGAATTAACATCCATTTCCAATAGAGAGATAGATAAATTTTCATCAAGAATTTTTTGTTTTAATTCATTTGCTTTATCAGGTTTACGCATAGTTGCAAAAACATGATAACCTCCTCTGGCAAAAAACAAAGTAGTTTCGAGCCCAATTCCTCTATTCGCACCTGTAATAATTGCTGATTTCATAATGATTTGTTTAAGATTTCTCCCAATACTAAACATTATTATTGCAATTAAAAAATGATTTAGGATTAACCCCCCATTTCTTTGTCCGAAAGAGTATCTATTTTTATCAAAGGAATAAATCATTCCATCTCAAATAGTGGAGGTTGAAATTTTTAATTTTTAACTTTTAGTTCCTCAAGAAAATACATCGGTATTTTACCAAGTCCTTTTACAGATTTTTTTCCACGTGAAGTACAATCGTATTTCTCTTTAACGATCTCAAATAAAGATTCAGAAATATTGATTTTATTTGATTCACTACATCCCTCTAAACGCGAAGCAGCATTAACGGTGCTCCCCCAAATATCATAAGCAAACTTATTAATACCTACAATTCCTGCAACTACGGGTCCGGTGTGTATTCCTATTCTTAAATCAAATGAAATATCACCTTTGGCTTCTTTGTCTTTTTTATATTGCAGCATCGTATCTCTTATTTCAATTGCAGCATTAACAGCATCAAAAGGGTGGGTAGAATTAATAACGGGTAAACCGGCAACACACATATAGGAATCACCAATAGTTTTGATCTTTTCAATATTGTGTTTTTTGATAATCTTATCAAATTCACTAAAACAATAATGTAATTCTTCCACAATCTTGTCCGGGCTCATATTTTTTGTAATAGCAGTAAAATCCTTAAAATCAGTAAACATTACTGTTACAGATTCATAATACTGAGCCTTCGCTTTACCTGTTTTTTTTATTTCTTCTGCTGTTTTTGAAGGTAAGATATTAAGTAACAATTCATCCGACTTTTGTTTCTCTTTCTTTAATTCAACATTACGTTGATTAATCTGTTTTCTAGCGAAGCCCAAATCCTTTACCATTTTATTAAATGCTATACCCAATTCTCCAATTTCATCGCCAGATTTATTACTAACAAATTGAGTTAAATCACCTTCTCCCACCTTATTTGCTGCATCTCGTAATGCCAATACCGGAACAGAAATATTTTTTGCCAATCTAAAACCAAAAAAAAGTCCGACTAAAAATACGGCTAAACTCGCAATACCAGAAGCAACTCTTATTTCATATAATGCTTCCATTATTTCAGTAGTTGAAAAACTAAGCATAATCTCACCATTCATTAGGGGAGTTTCAAAAGATGATCTTTTAATGATAAAGTCATTGTTTGAGTTTCCTTCTGTATCCACCAAAATAGAATCAGGATAAGTCATAAAAACCTTTTTCTTGAGCTCAAAATTAATTTTATCTTTTTTCCAAACTGTATCGATTGTAATCAAACTAACAAATTGCAATCTCTTATCATCTCTCACAAAATCTAAGGCCGTTTCAACTCCTTCAAAATTTTCTTCTGTAAGTGCAATTTTTACACCCAAAGCAACTGTACTAGAAAAATTTTGAATCTCCTTATGATAGCTTTCCATACGGAAACGTTGCTGTTTTGCCGGATAATAAAATAGAATAAATAGGGCGAACATCAGCACTACCGATAGGACTGTTAATAATATTTTGCTTTTTACAGAAAGTTTCATTTATTCAATCTAGAAAATTTAATAATTATAGTCATAATTGTTATTATGAGATTTAGATTTGTGTTTTACCATCAACAGAAATAGTTATCAATTCATCATCATCAGTAACTTGCAAGACACCAATTGCGCCAGGGGTTTTGGAAACAAAATTTTCCAATTCGTCAACAGAATCAAAAAAGGTTGGCGCTTTCATTTTACCTTGAAAAACTAAGGCCAAAAAATATTTTGAAACCTGATTACCTGACATATTGAATATTTTATCACAGGTAGATGATCCAATGGGTGTAGTTGTTTTCATCAAAGCAATAATTACTTTTGATCCATCATTCCATCTCAATTGCTCACCTCTTAACACGGATTTTAGCTGACTCATATCCATTTCTTGTGGTACAGATTGCGAATTACCCACAATGGTCAATTCAACTTCTTGCCCATATATAATAGATCCATTCATTGAGGCCATTATGATAGTCAAGAAAAGAGAAAAGTTTATAATTAATATTTTCATAAGCTCTATTTATTAAAACCCTATGGCAAATTGGGCGGTTATTCTATTGTCGGTTCCGGAAAAATCTCGTTCTAAATATTGATATTCTAATTTGACGACCATTAAATAATTTATTTCATATCTCAAGCCTAGAATTATAGAGTTGACATCTTCATTATCAAAATAGGGCTCTTCATCTTCATATGATAAATAATCATATCGAAAATATGGCACCCATTGTTCTTTAATAATCACTCCACCATAAACATAAGCAGCAAGTGATTTTACATTACCTGTACTTTCGGTTTCATTATTAATGAAACTTGATTCTGTAAGAAATTCAAACCTATTTCCGAAATAGACAATTGACCCCGTAAATATTTGTTGATTTACCTTTTCATCTATTATTTCTCCATCATCTTCATCACCCTCAGAAATAACATCATTATAAAATGACACACCTACTTGAAAATTTTCCCAAGGCTTGATATGAACAGCAGCTGTCACGCTTTTATATTTATTATTATCAACCAAATCTCCAGATCCTATGCCGTTTCCAATCATTAAATTATATCCAAATCTTAAATTTCCAAGATTTAATCCTTGAGCTGCTATTCCAGTTGTATGAATTGGAATAATGCCTTCAGAAAACAAAATTGGACGATTAATCGTAGGAAAAAAAACACGACCATGGTGATAAGTATCATTCCAATAATTGATAGGTGTATGGTGCTTTCCAAAAAGCAAACTATGATTGCCATGATAATTGTAATTTATAATAGCTCTCTCAACACCTACAGCAAAATGACTCTCAGAATGTGGGGAATATTTAAATACTACTTCACCTAAAAAAGAAATTCGATCACTCAGTTCGGAGGTAAAAAATAAATCGAATTCGCCAATTCCAAAGCTAAGTTTGTCATCATGATAAAAAGCACTAACATCTGCAAAACCTCTGATTTTAGTTTTTTGAGCGGATACTCTAGAATTCATTCCGAACCATATAAATGACATACAGATCAATACTAGAGTTTTATTATTATTTTTCATAAAACTTGGTAGATATAGGTTCAATTATTGATATCTATTTAAAGAATATTATTTATATGAAATGTTTTTTTAATTAATTTTAAACCTAGTTTCATTTCTCAACCAGCATTTTTAATTCTTCAATCCGGTTTTGCATTTCTGGTTGTCTATAAATCTTGGCAAAATCTGTATGGAATTTATGAGCACCTAAAAATTTAATTTGAATTTTATCCCATTCTAATTTAGTTGACAAGACTGAATTAAATTTTAATTCTTTATATAACTGATTACTTATAACATAAAAATCTTTTCTTCCCAAATAATCCAAATCAGCATCGCATATCATTTCCTCTAAAATATTCAAGGGTTTTTGAGGTACACGAGTCGCCATAATAATTCCTCTAACCCTATCAATATCTTTTCCCGAGAAGTCATACTTTGTCATCAATTCCTCTGCAATTTCAGTTCCCCTCAGCTCATGATCATTAATTGAAACCGTAAAACCTATGTCGTGAAGCAATGCACCTAATCTTAAGATTTTTGAAGTATGATCATCAAAGTTTCCTCTTTTTATATATTGATTACAAACTTTTAAAACATCAAGAGTATGATGTAATCCATGATAATATAATCCTTTAGGTAATTTTGTATGCAAAATTCCCAATATCTCTTTTCGTATTTTGTTATATCCTTTCATAATACTCTTTTGTTCCTAACTTATATATATACCAGTGATACAATTATAATAGCAATGATGAAAATAAAACTTAAACCAAAAAATTTAATTGAACTGTTAACACTTTTAAACTTTTGATCAATAATTTTACTTTCCACATGAATTTGTTGACTTAATTGAATAAATAGTTCTTCTTCACTACCACAAATCTCTATCAATTTTTTACTGTATTCCTTTATATTACCGAATTCATATACCGCATCTCTAAAGAAAAAAACATTACTATCATATTTTAATTCTATTCTAGGCCTAAAACATTTAAAACAATAAAAAATAGAAATTAATACGCTCGACAACCATAAAATGGCTATAATAATCAGAATCAAATTGGCACTAAATAACTGGCTGAAATGTTCTAATCTATCCGCAAAAAGCCCTAAAATTAAACTGTGAAAGGAAAAAATAACTCCAGCTTTAAGCTCTGAAGCTCTGATTAATTTCTCTAATCTCTCCAATTGTTCCCAATAATTATTGGAGTCTTGTATCATAACTTTATTAGATTGAATCATATATTAGATTGGTTGTTAATACAATATACAAATTAATATTTAGCTTTGACATCACCTTCCATTAAAATTAAGCATTTATGTTTTGATTCCATTGACAAAATACATCTTCATCAAGCCTTTATTTTTAACTTCAATTTCACCCCTATATTCACAATCAAATGTATCTTTAATTAATTCATAAGTGTTTTCCGAAACATTTATCCTTCCAGGTGTTGACATAGATTCCATTCTTGAGGCAACATTAACTGTATCACCCCAAATATCATACGCAAACTTTTTTACACCTACCACACCTGCTACAACGGGGCCTGTGTTAATTCCAATTCGCACATCAAAATTTGCTATATTTTTATTCGTTATTTTTTTTGATTCTTGTACAAATTCTAAAATTTCAAAAGCAGCTTCTATCATTTGCCTTGAATGATTTTTGTTAGGAAATGGCAATCCACCCGCACACATATAGGCATCTCCAATAGTTTTAATTTTTTCCAATTCATATTTTTCTATAATTTCATCAAATTTTGAAAAATAAAAATCAACACTTTTCACAATAACTTCCGGAGTCAAGTTCAAAGAATGTTTGGTGAAATCTTTAAAATCTGTAAACATTACACTTACCGAATCAAATTGTTTCGCCTGTACCTTTCCATTTAATTTTAATTCCAATGCGGTTTCTTCAGGCAAAATATTCAATAATAATTTTTCTGACTTAATCGTTTCCTGTTGTATAATATAACTGGTTTTTTTGATATAGTTATAGCGTCTAAACAGGGTAAAAGCCAGCAATAAAACCAAAACTGAAGTTATTGCCGAGGCATAGGTCATATTTTTCTGCTTCCTAGATCTTAATTCAGAAATTTCAGCTTCCTTTTCTAAAAACACAATTTCATCTTGCTTCTTCTGGACTTCAAAATCCGTACGTAAATCAGCAATTTCCTGTACAGTTTCAATATTATTAACACTGTCTCGATAAATTATATGGTTTTTATAATATTCAAAAGATTCTAATATGATTCCTTCTTGTTCGTATAATTCAGAAAGTTTTAAGTTTGCATCACTAATGTGTTTCTTTAGGCCATATTGTTGAGATAATTGGAGGCTCCTGTTCGCATAATTAATAGATTCTTTTATATCTTTTATATCTTTTCTATTTTGATAAATTTGAGAAATAACAATCAGATACTCACAAATAGGGGAATAATCACCTAATTCATTCAGTATTTCGATAGCTCCTTTAAGATTATCCTCAGACAATTCATTTTCCCCTTTCTGGAAATAAACCATTCCCATATTTCCCAAATTATATGCTATACCCATTTTATGATCTATATTCTTGAATATTTGACCCGATTCCCTAAAATACACCATAGCGATATCAGGAATTTGCTGTTGCAAATAATGTTCCCCCGTATTCAATAAGGATATTGCCAGGGTGATTGAATCATTTTCTTTACGTAGAATGTTAATTGATTTTTGATAGTATTCAACTGCATTATGATGATTTCCCATCAAAGAATAAACATCAGCAATAGTTATGTTAATAGCACCAATTTTTTTATAAAGATGTTCATTATTGGCGTATTCAGCTGCATGGAAATAATTTTCCAAAGATTTATCATAGTTGGCTTTAACTTTATAAGCTGTGCCTTTTTGTATATATCCAGACCACAAATAAGATGTAGAATCCATTTCCAATGCCAACCTAATTAGTTCATCGC
Organism: Flavobacteriaceae bacterium; assembly: GCA_030621915.1. Taxonomy (GTDB): domain Bacteria; phylum Bacteroidota; class Bacteroidia; order Flavobacteriales; family Flavobacteriaceae; genus Lutimonas. The sequence continues at coordinate 26,754 of JAUXGV010000009.1, read as the reverse complement.
TACGGCTGAGTTTTTTTTCAGGATCCAGTTGATTAATGGCAAGTTGCTCAAGAATTTTTAATCGATTATGCTCTTCAAAATTACCCTGAGAATAAAGCAATTCAAGACTATCGGCTAATTGTTGATTCTGACCATGAATAATTCCCATATAAATAAGAAAAAAGCCTAGAAATATATAGGCTTTTTTCATTATAAATATGATTTTTAAGACAGAATTTCCCATTTGGAATCAATAATTTACCAATTAAAAACCATTAATTCACTTGCATTTTTGGGTCTATCGTAAAAACTCCAGATTTTGTTGAAACCGTGAATTGTATTATATAGCGATATTTATCGTTCCCTGGGGTAACTTTTACTGTCTTTGCATTAACCGTACGATTTCCTTTTGGATCTCCCTTAAAAATTTTTGGACCTTCCATACGTATAATTTGTTTAATCTTCACAATATCAGTTTCAGGAGCGTTTGATGAAATTCCATTCCATAAAACATTGTCTCCTAATTCCACTTCAGTTAAAAAATCTTTAAGATTATTTTTACCGGTTCCCGAATTTTTCGGATTGCTATCTTCTGAGAATAAATAACAATAGTCTTCAGTTTGTGAATGTTTAACCTCTTTTGTATTTACATAGAGTGTAATGATTATATCTGGGTCTGGCGAATCACACGCTGAATTGGTCATTGATAACAAAACAATGGTGGTCAAAATTAAAAGTCGATTGATTGATTTCATTTTGGATGTTTTAAATTAATAACTTAGAATATAATTAGTTTCTTTTATCAATAACACAACCATGATTTTCCACAATTGTGTATGGCTATTATAAACAACCGATTTTAAATTACTAAAACCAAATGATTTAGGACGAACCTATTAATTAATTGTCCGAAAGCCTACTTTTCTTTATCAACACATTAATAGGTGTTTTAAAAGATAAAAATTTGATAAACACGATTATTGATAAATCTTTAAATTATTGACTAACTCGTTTGACGTAAAACATTCCATTACCATGAATATCAGATTATGAATCCACATTCTAATTTTTAACTCATTTTAACTTTATTTAAAGATGATGAGAACAATTAAAAGCTACTATTAAACGTTATATATGAAATCATTGAATACTGATTAATCAAGACTAATTAAATTTTGATGAAATTATTGATAATAAAGGGTTGTTTTCAAGCCATTATATGTCTAAAATTATTACTAGTGCAATCATGGTATTTTCAAAAATCCCCATTTTTGCTATTTTATTTAAGATTAAATTGAAATACATTTGAACCATAAAAATTGCTGATTATCATAGATAAAAGGTACGAACATAAAAAAATTGTTATGAAAAAATCAAAAACTACCATCAAAACCATATTAGCCTCGCTGCTGTTTATCACGGCTTTCGGCTATACAAATGCACAGGAAAAACTTGAAGACAAACTTATTCAGGGAACCTGGACTTTTAGTGATTCACCAAATACCCAGTGGCAATTTAAGGATGATGGCAAATGCTATGATTATTTAGAAGGTATATTATTAGATACCTATAGTTATAAAATTGTTGAGGAAAAATCAGAAAATGGTGAAATAAAACAGAGAATATTAACACTAGTTAATACTGAAAATCCCGATGAATCCTATATGTACAACATTAACAAATTGAATACTGGTAAATTATGGTTGGAACATGCCGTAGGATTTAGAGGTAAATATATAGCATTTAGTAAGGAGAAAGAAACAGAAGAAGTTCTGACACAGAAATAGATTCAATCAGATTTTATTAAAAATTATAAAAAGGGTGCTTATTTAAAAATAAGCACCCTTTTTTAGTAAAAACTCAATACTATTAAAAAAGAAAACCCATTAAAAGAAATCTCTTAATGGGTTCAATATTTTCTAAAAAGTACTAAGCGGTTGCCTCTTCAGTATTAATTAAAACTTCACCTCTATAATAGAGTTTTCCTTCATGCCAATGCGCTCTATGGTACAAATGTGCTTCACCAGTTGTTGGATCCTTGGCAATTTGTGGTACTACAGCATTAATATGAGTTCTTCTTTTATTTCTTCTTTGTTTTGATATTTTTCTTTTAGGATGTGCCATCTCTATTTATTTTTATCTTTTATTAACTTTTTCAAATCTTCCCATCTTGGGTCAATAGTGTCTTTATTCTTACTCTTATTAGGTTCTAATTCTTTTAACTTTTTTAATACTGGCGATTGCAAGGTTCCATTTTCAATTCCCGGGTGAACCTTTTTTTTAGGAACCCCCAGAACAATCATTTCATAGATAAATTGGGCAATATTTACTTGATGATCTCCATGAGGAATAATTATTACTTCTTCATTATCATCATTATATTCATTGCCAAACTTTATTACCAAACTTAATTCACTTTTAACAGGCTGATCAAAAAGCTCGTTAGAAACATCACAAGCAACTCTAATCGTACCCTGAGCCATTAAATTAAGTTCAATCAATGTACCTTTCTTAATGAATTCAACATTTACTTCAATGTTTGTCTCTAAATATTCATTAAAATTAAAAGCTTCAAAGAACTGGTTCTCAACTTTATATTTGAAATAATGTATTCCTTCTTTTAATCCAAAAAAAGATATATCATATTCCTTCAACAACTTCATAGAATATAAATTTGAGCGGGCAAAGTTAATCAATTATACTTTATTAAAAAATATCTTTATATAAATTTTATTTTTATTTTGTTTTTCTGGAAATTAATTGATTTTCAACTAATGACTTATATTCTTCACGAGTTTTAAAAATAGAAATTGCACTAAATAATGCTTTTTTAAATGAGTTATTATTTGCAATTCCCTGACCTGCTATTTCATAGGCTGTACCGTGATCTGGTGAAGTTCTAATTTTACTTAATCCAGCTGTAAAATTAACGCCATTACCAAATGAAAGCGTTTTAAATGGTGCCAGCCCTTGATCATGATACATGGCTAGAACGCCATCAAATTTTTTGTAATTTTCGGTACCAAAAAAACTATCTGCCGCATAAGGACCATAAACAAGTTTTCCATCTTTTTGAATTTCTTCTATTGTAGGCTTTATAATTTCATCATCTTCAACCCCTATCACTCCCTTATCGCCACAATGTGGATTTAAGCCCAATACGGCTATTTTTGGTTTTGAAATATTAAAATCCTGCACTAAGGAATCAAACATAATTTTAACTTTTCTTTTAATTAAATCAGGTTTAATAGATTCAGCAACATCTTTAATAGGGATGTGACCCGTGATCAATCCTATTTTTAATTCATCCGTCATTAAAATCATCAAACTTTCTCCGTCTAACCTGTTTTCTAAAAATTCGGTATGACCACTAAAATCGAAATTATCAGATTGAATATTATTCTTATCTATTGGAGCCGTCAACAAAACATCTATTTCACCATTATTCAATGAGTCCACAGCTCTTTGAAGTGATTCAAATGCGTACTTACCCGAAACTTTTGTTGGTTTACCCAAATCTAAATCGACAGGTTCCTTCCAAACATTTAATAAATTCAATTTGTTATGAATTACTTTATTTATGTTTTCAATTCCATGAACCTGCGTATTACTTTTTAATGCTTTTTTGTGATATCCTATGGCTTTGGTTGAAGCAAAAATTATTGGTGTACAGAAATCCAACATCCTGTTATCTTGAAATGTTTTCAAAATAATTTCAATTCCTATTCCGTTTAGATCACCTACGGAAATTCCCACTTTTATTTTTTCAGATTTTCTCATTCAACTCCTTAATAATTATTAATTTTGATTATTATTTTATCGCAATCATACTTTTTAGTATGGCAAATTTAATCATTTAATTTAGAATATGTTTACCGGAATTATAGAAGAAATTGGACAAGTCATTGATTTAAAATCAGAAGGAGAAAATGTTCATATTACAGTGAATAGTAATATTTCATCAGAACTTAAAATAGACCAAAGTTTGGCTCATAATGGGGTTTGCTTAACAGTAGTTGAACTAAATAACAGCCAACATACTGTAACCGCTATTAAGGAAACTATGGATAAATCTAACTTAAGTCATTTAAAGATTAATGATAAAATAAATTTAGAAAGAGCCATGAAGTTAGGTTCAAGATTGGATGGACACATCGTACAAGGCCATGTTGATCAAATTGGTAAATGTTTAAAAATTGAAGAAATTGAGGGAAGTTGGATTTTTACATTCCAATATGATGACAGTCTAAATAATCTAACCATTGAGAAAGGATCAATTACTATCAATGGAATCAGTCTGACTGTAGTTAATTCAAAAAATAATAGTTTTAGCGTTGCAATTATCCCTTATACTTACGAAAATACAAATTTCCATAAAATTAAATTAAATGATTATGTTAATCTGGAATTTGATGTAATTGGAAAATATATTGCTAAACTTTTGGAGAAAAGGCAATAATTATTTTTTAGAATGATCTCTTATTTTCTTAATTGCGAATGCAGTTGCCAATAAAAATAATCCAATAATACCACCATCAATAGGTAGCGGTGGCGGTGGCGGTGGAGGCCCTCCTCCGGCCAATAATGCACTAGAATTCAATATTAAAGAAGTAATAAATATTACTTTAAGGTATTTATTGGCCATATAATTTCTTTATTATAGATTTTTATAACGTAATTAAACCTAATTTGTTGCAAATATATAAAAAGGATTAACAACTTTAAAATAATTTAATATTTGTTTGTTGAATCTTTAAAAGTTAACATTATAATTACAAAATAAATATTTTAACGATTATAAATGTATGAATTTTAATTCATTATTATCCTATTAAAAGTTTATCAATTTAACAGAAAATAATCAAAGTATTCAAAAAGCGAAATCTAAAAAAATATGTCAGTTCTAACACTACTCCCCAATCTATATATTTAGATTCATTTGATTGTAATTTAAAATCAATTATTGATAAAGGTTTTGGTATTTGTTTCATTATAACCTCTTCTCCATAATAAGGCCGCTTCTAAATACATATGTTCTAAAATGGGCTTATCATCTGTTAAAATTATAGCGTCATTGGTATCAATTTCTGATATTTCAATTTCTTCCGGACTATTTTTTGAATTTCCCTCGAATGAGCCCTTTTTACAGATAAAAATTAAATTTCTACTTTGTTCTTCTCCCTTAGTTGCCAATAATTTAACATGAAATTTTTGATCTAAAAGAGTTTTATAAATGGAACGAGCTGCCAACCCGTTATTACCGGAAATAAACCCATAAAAATTTATGGTTAAAATTCCCCCTTCGTTTAGTCTATTTCTTATTTCCCCAAAGGCTTCTTTTGTCAATAAATGTACGGGAGGAGTTTCACTGTGATACAAATCATAAATGATAATATCATATTTGTTTTCAGTTATTTTGATAAAATGCCTCGCATCATCTATAATGACCTCAACATCACCATCAATATAAAAGTATTCTTTAGCAAGCATTTCTATTCGTTTATCAAGTTCAACTATATCTACTTGTAAACTATTATTTTTTAACTGTTTATAAAGAGTTCCTCCTCCTAATCCCAACAACAAAGATTTATTACCTTTTTTGAAAGAAAGAATATTACTTGATAACAAATTAACATAATCCCAATAACTTTTATTTGGATTGTTCTTATCCATAAATGTTTGGGAAATATTATTAACCATTAACTCTCTATATTCCTTTGAAGAATTGTCTTTTTGATTTATTATTATTCTGTCAACAACCTTAATCTCTCCTAATATACCTTCTGATTTATGAATAACTTCTTGGCTGTTTACTTTTTTCTGAAAACTCAATGTTAAAATTGCAATAATTATGATTGCAACAGCACTCATCTTAAAGGTTTTTGTAATAAAAAACAATACTGTTGAAATCAATATTAACAACAATCCGTATACATATAAGGTTAAAGTAATACCAAAATTAGGGAAAGTATAAAATCCTATAGTAAAGGTTGCAATGATTCCTCCTAAGGTAGATATCGCATAAACATTTCCACTGGTTTTTCCTGAGTCTTTGGCTTGATTGGTAAGCATATTAATAATCAGGGGAGAAGTTGACCCACATAACATTAAGGGAATAAATAATATACATAATAATGAAATAACGGTTCCAGGTAAAATATCCAATTGTATAGCCTGTGGAAGAATATAGCTACTAATGATTGGGGTTAAGGTGACTAATAATCCTGCCAACAACATGATCCAAAATACAATTTCAATTTTTTTATAATTGGTAGATAAATACCCTCCTAAATAATAACCACTCATTAATGCAGTGAGTGTAACACCAAGTACAGATGCCCAAACATAAATAGAAGTACCAAAATATGGAGATAGAATTTTTGCACTACATAATTCTATACACATTACAGCTCCACCTTCAATAAAAGCTAAGGCAAAAAGAAAATATTTTAATTTTTCCTTTTTATTAATTTCAATCATACGATTTCTTTTATTGCTGTTTTTAGAATCATATTAGGCAAATAATTTAATACTTAATAGGGTATGCTAAAATTAAATTGGGAATTCTGTTTTAAGTATTATATAATCCTCTAATATAATGAAATAATACAATTCAAACCGCATATAAAAACATTGAATAATCTCTTGACCAAGATCCAAATAAAAAAATCACAAACAATTGACAATTAATTGCTTGTGATTTATACCGTGGACCCAGAAGGGCTCGAACCTTCGACCCCCTGATTATGAGTCAGGTGCTCTAACCAACTGAGCTATGGGTCCAAAAATGGTGTGCAATATTACTGCTTTTTTACGTTATGTACAATAAATACTAATTATTTATTATTTTTGAAATTAATAAAATATCAATCTGCATTATGTATATTAAAAAAATATTATTTCTTGTAATTTTCATTTCATTATGCGAATCAATATACGCCCAAGAGAAGGTTAGCCCTGACAATCCAAATTATAAAAACACATCTGATAGCACAGTAACACAGTCTGTTGTAAAACAGAAAACAGCTTTCCCTTTTAAAAAAACATGGAGATTTGGTGGGAATATTGGCTTGGCATTTTGGAGTGGTGGTACTGATATTTTGATTGCACCTAAAGCTTACTATCAAATAACTCCTCAATTTATGACTGGGTTTGGTTTGACTTATATATATTCAAATGGTGAATATATTCAGCATTTTGTCAATCATCCTAGTGAGATTTATGATTATAGTTCAAATTCTGCCGGAGTAAGTTTGCTTGCTGTTTACAGACCCATTCCATTTTTACAATTATCTGCAGAATTTGAGGAGTTATACACAAATTATAATGGGGGCGATAATTTTTCCACAAAATATTGGAATGATGCTCTTTATTTAGGTGTATCCTTTGTTTCAGGATCAGGTAATGTGGCCTTTGGCTTTCAATATAATATTCTATATGATGACCGCACAAGTGCCTATGCCTCTGCCTTTACCCCTATTATTAGTTTCTACTTTTAAACCATAGTTTTTGACATTCCTTTATAAGAATAATTATGCTCAGTTTTTTTGATCTGATTCTTATCGTATCATTCTGCATGTCGATATCATGGTTTTCTGGAACATCCACTCGATATAGGAAATTTTGAAGTTTTGGATCATTATTATGCAACAGCTTGAAAATTGTTTTTGAAAGATCTTCGCATAAAATATTTGGAATAGAATTCGTTTCAATTTGATGATTGATTCCAGCTAGATTCATGTCTTTATTAATTTGTTCAATCAATGCCTTCAGCAATTCATTTTTTTGAATACCTATTAATAATTCCAGATGATTTTCACTTATATCAGACATTACTTCTTTCTTAGCATCAAACTTTTACCAAATTGAATAAACTGATCCTTCTTTGATTTTGAAATTGAAAGCTTATCAATATTCTCAAAAGCTTTTAAAGTGTATTTTTCTATTTCATGAAGCAACAAATCAGGAATATCATATTTGATAAAAAGAGATGTTACTTTTACAATTTTATCCTCAGATATTTTCTTTTCTTGATACAATTTCAATAGCTCTTTACGATCAATACTTGAAGCAAGATTAATAGTTTTTATATATAAAAAGGTTTTTTTATTTTCTAATATATCTCCCCCCAATTTTTTTCCAAAATTCTCCGATCCAAAAGCGTCTAAATAATCGTCCTGCAACTGAAAAGCTATTCCCAAATTAAACCCAAAATTATAAATCTGATCCAAATTAATTTGATTTGTTTTAGAAATAATAGCACCCATTTGAAGAGAACAAGCTAATAAAACTGCTGTTTTATACCCTATCATTTTTAAATATTCTTCTAATGTGACGTCAATTCTTGTTTCAAAATCAATGTCATATTGCTGTCCTTCACAAATTTGTAAAGCAGTTTGATTGAAAATAGAAAATATTTTTTTTAACATCTCACCATCATATATCTCTAGCATTTTATAAGATAAAATCATCAAAGCGTCACCTGAAAGAATTCCAATATTTTCATTCCATTTTGAATGCACTGTTTGGCTACCTCTTCTTAAATCGGCATTATCCATAATATCATCATGTATCAAGGTGAAATTATGAAACATTTCTATGGTTGATGCTGCTGGTAAAGCCTCGTGAATGTCGCCGCCAAATAAATCACAACTCATAAGAGTTAAAATAGGTCTGATTCGTTTTCCTCCCAATTTCAATATATACTCAATAGGATGGTATAGATTTTCAGGCTCATTTGAACTACCATAATCCATTATGGCATCAGACAAATACTCCAAAAAAATGGATTTATAATCTTGCATATTTAAATACTATTTTCCGTAAAAGTAAATTAATCTTAACAATAAATTAACGTAAACTTTGGAAACTTTTTTTGTTTTTAAAGTTTCCAAAGCTTACTTTTGCTCCCGATGAAAGAAAAAATTTTAAATAAAGCGGTTGATTTATTTTTAAGTTATGGGTTTAAAAGTATCACCATGGATGACATTGCTAAAGAATTGGCAATATCAAAAAAAACTATCTATAAGTATTTTCGAAACAAGGTAGAACTAGTTGATGCTAGCACCATTTTTATGCATCATACAATGGATACAAGAATTAACGAAATAGTAGAGCAAAATTTTAATGCCATTGAAGAAAATTTTGCTATTAAAAATCTATTTAAAGATTTATTTAAAAAGTCTAAGACTTCACCTATGTTTCAACTAAAAAAATACTATCCGAAAACTTATACGAAACTAATGGAACAGGAGATTTGCACGTTCAAAGAATGTGTTATGGAAAATCTCAAAAAAGGAATTAATGAAAAATTATACAGAACAGATATAGACAAAGAAATGGTTATAAAATTATATTTCACCCTCGTTTTTGAAGCTTATGAAGGAGATTTATTCGGCAGTAAAATGGAAGATATTATGAAAACAGAATTAAAAATATTAGAGTATCACACACGATCAATTGCTACACCACAGGGTATTGAAGAATTAGATCAACAATTATTAAATTTTTAAATAAGACATGAAACGAATTACAATTACAATATTTGGTTTGTTGTTTTCTATAGTTTTATTTTCGCAGGAAATGAGTATCTCATTTTCTTTAGATGAAGCGATTGAATATGGATTAAAAAATAGCTATTCCATAAAAACTTCCGAATTAGACATTACTGCAGCCGAAAAAAAGAAATGGGAAACTACGACCATAGGACTACCTCAAATAGATGGTAAAGTAGACTATCAAAATTTCTTAAAACAAGGAGTAACATTAATCCCCAGTGAAATTTTTGGAGGACCACCCGGTGAATTTGAAGAAGTTACATTTGGTACCAAAGAAAATTTAAATGCCACGGTTACTTTAAATCAGCTTATTTTTGATGGGTCCTACCTTGTTGGTTTACAAGCAGCAAAAACCTATTTAAAGATATCAGTTTTAGCTAAAGAGAAAACAGAACAAACAATAAGAGAAGCTGTGATTAATGCCTATGGAAATGTACTTGTAGCCCATGAGGCCATCTTAATTTTGGAAAACAATAAAAATGTACTTGAAAAAAACTTAAATGAGACCAAAGTTTTTTTGGATGCAGGGTTTGCTGAAGTTCAAGATTTTGAACAACAACAAATTACTTTTATCACGGTTGAAAATCAATTGAACAGGGCAATGAGATATGAAGTAATTGCTAAAAAAATGTTCAATCTTACTTTAGGAATTCCTATTGAAACTTCTGTTTCACTAACCAATAACTTAGAGAATCTTGCATTAAATAGTACTGATTTAGAGCTGGTAAATCAAGAATTTGAATTGGATAATCATATTGATTTTAAAATTGCTGACAATCAAGTAGTTTCTAATGAATTATTGGTGAAATATGAAAAGAGTATGGCCATCCCTTCTTTAAATGCATTTCTTAATTATTCAACATCTGCTTATAATGATAATAACATATTCTTTCAAAATAACGGTAATTGGTTTGATCAATCATTATTTGGACTAAGTCTTAAAGTACCCATTTTTAGTAGTTTACAAAGAAGTTCCAGAACCCAACAGGCTAAAATAAGTTTAGATCAATCAGAAATAGAATTGAATGAAACCTCAGAAAAATTGAAATTACAGGTGGCAACCTCAAGAAATAAGTATCAGCTAGCGCTTGACTTATTTCAAACTACAAAACAAAACCTGGTTTTAGCAGAGAGCATTGCCAAAAAAGAACAAATTAAATTTTTTGAAGGAGTTAGTTCAAGTTTTAATCTCACAAATTCTCAAAATCAATTGTACACAAAACAACAAGAATATATACAATCTATAATAGAAATAATACAATCAAAAGTTGAATTAGAAAACGCCCTTAATATCTTTTAAAATGAAAAACACAATAACCATTATATTCATTCTAGCTTTAACATTATATTCATGTGGAGGAAGCGATAAAAAATCTTTAGCCGAAATAATTGCGGACGAAAACCTCTTAGAAATTAGAGCAAAAAAATCATCAATTATTAAGGATCAGAAAGTAATTACTAATCAATTAAAACAACTTGATGAAGCCATTGACAGACTAGACAAAGTAAAAAAAGTTCCCTTAATTACAACTATTACAATTAAGGATGAAAAATTTAATCATTATCTGGAATTACAAGGTAGTGTAACTACCAAAGAACTATTAATTCTCTATCCCGAATTTTCCGGTATTCTTACTGAAATATATGTTCAAGAAGGACAATGGGTAAAAAAAGATCAAATTTTGGCTAAAATTGATGATGGAGGCTTAAATCAACAATTGGCTCAGTTACAAATTCAAACTGATTTGGCAAAAACAACCTATGAAAGACGAAAAAGACTTTGGGATCAAAAAATTGGAAGCGAAATGCAATATTTGCAATCAAAATCAAATTATGAAGCTCAAGATAAAGCTATCAAACAATTGCAAAAGCAACTAGATAAAACGCTCATTAAAGCTCCTTTTTCAGGAACCATTGACGATATTTTAACCGAACAGGGAAGTGTTGTAGTTCAGGGTCAATCTCAGTTAATGAGAATTATAAACCTCAGCAATATGTATATTGAAACCAATGTGCCTGAAAAACATATCACCTATATAACCAAAAACAAAAATGTGGTTGTTGAATTTCCAATTTTGGGAATTTCCATTGATTCGAAAATCCGACAAGTAAGTGATTTTATAAATCCGGCAAACAGGACTTTTAAAGTAGAAATTGCAGTGCCAAACAAGGACAATCAAATTAAACCAAACTTGACTGCAAAGGTTAAAATTAATGATTATACCAATGACACTGCCCTATTAATTCCTCAAAGTATAATTTCGGAAAATGCAAAAGGTGAGCAGTATATTTATGTTGTTAAAAACAGCAATGAATCTGGTGAAGGAATTGCAGAACAAACAATTATTGAAACGGGTAAATCACAAGGTGATGTAGTGGAAGTTACAAAAGGCATTGACATTGGAAATGAAATTATAGTTGAAGGAGCCCGGAGAGTAAACAATGGTCAAACTGTAAAAGTGATCAACAATTAATTGATTTGAGATGACAAAACAACAAAAGAGAATTGACAAAGAATTTGGTTTATCGTCATGGGCCATTAATAATAAGACAACTATCTATGCAATGATCATCATGATCTTGTTTTTAGGAGTATCAGCTTACAATAGTATGCCTCGTGAAAGTTTTCCAGAAATTAAGGAGACCAAAATTTATGTAAGCTCAATTTATCCGGGAAACACCTCCGAAGATATCGAAAAACTAATTACTGACCCTATTGAAGATAAGGTAAAAACCATAAGTAATGTAGTTGAGATTACCTCAACTTCTCAGGAAGATATGTCAATGGTAATTATCGAATTTGATGAAAATATAACGGTCGATGCTGCCAAGCAAAAAGTCAAAGACCAAATTGACACAGAAACTTCGAGTGAAGATTGGCCTACCTTTAATGGAGCCAAAGTGGAACCAAATGTATTTGACTTAAGTTTAAGTGAAGAATTTCCTATTCTAAATATTAATATATCCGGAGATTATCCTATAAGAAAATTAAAAGAATTTGGTGAGTATCTAGAGGAAGAAATTGAAAGTTTAGATGAAATCAAGCAGGTAGACATAAGAGGAGCTCAAGAAAAGGAAGTTGAAGTTGCCGTTGATATCTATAAAATGATGGCCGCCAAAGTAAGTTTTGACGATATAATTGGCGCAATTAATAATGGAAACTTGACAATGTCTGCCGGTAACTTAGTTGCTAGTGGTCAACGTCGTACAATCAGAATTATTGGTGAGATAGAAAAACCTGAAGAGCTTGAAAGTTTTGTGGTTAAATCTGAAAAGGGAAATCCAATTTATTTAAATGATATAGCTGAAGTTTCATTCAAGGATAAGGAGAAAACTACCTATGCAAGAGAATATGGCAACAGCGTAGTAATGCTTGATGTTAAAAAAAGAGCCGGTAAAAACATGGTAGCAGCCTCTGAAAAAATCAAAATTATTATTGCGGATGCAAAAGCCAATTATTTCCCTTCCAATCTTAATATAACAGTAGCCAACGATCAATCTCCGAAAACCATTGGACAGGTTGATGATTTGGTAAATAATATACTTTTTGGAATCATTTTAGTTGTAGGTGTTTTAATGTTCTTTTTAGGCTTTAGAAATGCTCTTTTTGTTGGTTTTGCAATTCCTATGTCCATGTTTATGTCGTTGATGATTTTAAATGCCTTGGGCTATACTATGAATACCATGATTCTTTTTGGATTGATTATGGGACTTGGAATGCTCGTAGATAACGGAATTGTTGTAGTAGAAAACGTATATCGCTTAATGGATGAAGAAGGCTTGAGCAGGATACAAGCCTCTAAAAAAGGAATTAGTGAAATTGCTTTTCCTATTATAATTTCTACCGCTACTACCGTTGCTGCTTTTATCCCTTTAGGATTGTGGCCGGGAATGATGGGTCAATTTATGATCTATTTTCCTATAACACTTTCGGTTGTATTAGGATCTTCTCTATTTGTGGCAATTTTCTTTAATTCTGTAATGGTATCACAATTTATGAGTATTAAAGATGAAGAAATGCCTTTAAAACGAATTATCATTTCTTCTGGCATCATGGCTTTTATTGGAATATTTATATTGTTTATTGGTGGTGAATACAGAGGATTTGGAACATTTATGATTGTGATGGCTATCATGCTTTGGGTTTATCGATTTGTATTAAGAAAAATGGCAAAATATTTTCAGGCTAATATATTGTCTCTTTGGGAAAGAATCTATGAAAAAACGCTTCGATCGGCATTGCAAGGATGGAGACCCTATATTATAACTGTTGGAACGGTGTTATTATTAATATTTGCCTTTGCTGGCTTTGGAGCTTCTGTAGCTTCACAACGCACGAAGGTGGAGTTTTTTCCTAATAATAAACCCAATCAAATCATAGTTTATATTGAATATCCTGAAGGAACTGCCATTGAAAAAACGAATAGGATTACGAAAGAAATTGAATCCAGAGTTTATCAAATTTTTGATGACAACGTATACAAAGACGGTGATTTTAATTTTATGGTGGAAAATGTGGTTTCTCAGGTTGGAGAAGGTGCAGGCAACCCAAACACCGATGGAGGATCAGATTCTGAAATGCCTCATAAAGCCAAAATAAAAGCCTCTATGAGAGAATATAAATTCAGAAAAGGGGAAGACAGTGAATTATTAAGACAAAAAGTGCAGGAAGCATTGGTAGGTATCTACCCAGGGGTATTAATTTCCGTAGAGAAGGATCAGAACGGTCCGCCGGCAGGTGCACCCATTAATATTGAAATTGAAGGAAAGGACTATTCTGAACTTATTCTTGTAGCTGAAAAAATGCGTGATTTTATCAACTCCAAAAATATTGCCGGAATAGATGAACTTAAAATAGATGTCAACAAATCTAAACCCAATATGTTGGTTGAAATTGACAGAAAAAAGGCGGGTGAATTGAGCGTAAATTCTGGACAAGTTGGCCAGCAATTACGGAACTCAATTTTTGGAGCAAAAGCAGGAATTTATAAAGAAGATGGTGAAGATTATGATATTTATGTGAGGTTTAATGAAGAAAACAGGTATAATAAAAATGCTATTTTCAATCAAAAGGTAACCTTTAGAGACCCTTCTAGTGGGAAAATAAAAGAAATTCCAGTTTCTGCTGTTACCAAACAACGAAATAGCTCAGGTTTTAGCTCTATTAAACATAAAGATTTAAGACGTGTTGTGACCATATATTCAGCTTTATCACCAGGTTATGTTGATGCAGCGGCCGTAGTGGGCGAAATTCAAGCAGAAATGGACTCATTTTATGACCTGCCACAAGAAATAAAAATTGATTATACTGGACAAATTGAGGAACAAAATAAACAAATGACTTTTTTGATGGGTGCATTTTTCACAGGATTGGGATTGATATTTTTAATCTTAATCTTTCAATTCAATTCATTTTCAAAACCCGGAATTATTATGCTTGCAATCTTTTTAAGTTTGATAGGTGTATTTGGAGGGATTGTAATTACGGGTAGCTCATTTGTTATTATGATGACCATGATGGGAATTATTTCATTGGCCGGAATTGTGGTTAATAATGGAGTTGTTTTACTCGATTATACCCAATTATTGATTGACAGAAAAAAAGTTGAACAAAAATTGGAAGAAAATGCATATTTAAATTTAAATGATGTGTATGAAAGCATTGTTACAGCAGGTAAAGCCCGATTGCGCCCTGTAATATTAACAGCAATTACCACAATTTTTGGACTAATACCTTTAGCAATTGGGTTTAATATCAATTTTTTTACGCTGTTTAATGATTTTGATGCAAATATTTATTTTGGAGGAGACAATGTTATTTTCTGGGGACCCTTGGCATGGACAGTAATATATGGATTGATCATTGCTACCTTTTTAACACTAATCGTTGTTCCAATCTTATTTTATTTAGTTACTAAATTTAAAATTTGGATACAAAATAAAAGAACTTCTATAACTGTATACGAAGAATCATAGATTGATTAACTCAAAAATATTATTGACAATAATTATCCCTAAGACTGGTTCTTGGGGATTTTTTTATTGCCAAGAATTTCTTTCATTTAGTATTCAAAATGATTTTCTTTGAATTGCCCTCGGAAACAGTACGAAAAGTAATTTTTTATCAGCACCAATACCGAACCAAATTTTCGATATGAAAAACTACATATATTTTTGGCTCAAAACCAATATCCTAAATTAAAATACCAAAAATTTTGTTTATCTGTTGGCCGCCATGAATATTTTACTTCAATAGGACCAATGATAGTTTTCATACCATATCCTAAGGCATAACCTGTTTTTATATTTTGAAAAAAATCAAAATCATTCCATAAATTATCATCAACTTCGACAAAATTACTTGTAAACGATACATAATTCTTTTTAAAAATTTCATAACGAACTGTAAAATCTGATTTTATATAAGAGGAAGCAGATAAATCGGCAACATCATATCCATAAAATTTATCAAAGGTGTTTATAAAATTTTCATTATTACCACCCAATATATAATTATGAATTTCTTTACCATTATCACCTATTGTAGCACCAATTGACCCTGATAAATGGAAAGTCAATTTGTCAAAAAAGGTAAAGGCATAACCCGCATTACCATATAGCTGAGAAAAAGATTGGAAATCATAATCTGAATAAAAAGCTATTAAATATGCTCTATAATTAGCTTCAAAATAAAATCCTTTTTTTGGGAAATAATCGGAATTATAACTGTCAAAAATTAATTTTGCAAAAATATTACCATAAGCACTATTTTCGAAATATTGTTTACCTGTCACGCCATCAACTACAATACCCCTGTAAAGTTTTAACTCCTTATACTCCACACCCGCACTTAATGCACTATTTTTTAAAAAGGAAGTTTGCAGATAAAATTGTGTGGTAATATCGGTATATTTTGAAGGAACTTTTAATCCAGAATTATCTGGATCTTCACCAAAAAACAAGTTAACATCAAAGGTATTAAAATATGCATGAACACCATAGCTCAAATTAGAACCATTATCCATAAAGTAATCCAAGTTATATCTTAAATTATCTCCAATAACAAAATCTGCAGATAAAAAATCATTTTTAAACAAAGGATGTTTCATCGTAAGATTGACCAATATCCCTGTTTTATACAAATCATCATAATGAGCTCCAAACTTTATAAATGTTGAAACCTCATTTTCAACCAATTTAATTTCAACCTTTACTCCATCATCCTTTGATATAAATTTATATTGAATACTTTCAAAATTATCTGTAGCGGATAACGCTTCAATTCCTTTAATAAATTTTTTATGGCTTACCGTTTCACCAGCTTTTATATTCAGCTTGTCCAATAAATAGTTTTCCTTATAGTTTACATTTCCTTGAATTTCAATTTCTTTTATATCAATCTCTTTTTCATCCTTAATTAAATCCAAATCCACTATTTTTACTTGGCTAGTTCCAATTTGTACGCTTGCAATTTTATTTATTTCAATTAAATGTTCTCTTGCAACAACCTCACCCGCTTTAATTATTTCATCTACGTCGTCAAACGAAAATTCGCCATATTCCGACAATTCCGGTTTCAAGTACAAATCAGTCATTGCTGCCTTCTTGTCAAGACCCCTATACATCTGGTATCCTGCTATTTGCATTAATATGTCAGGAGCAGAATTTAACTGATCGCTGGTACGCAATTCTCCTTGTACATTTACACCAATAATATAATCTATATCTTTATTCTCTAAAATTTCAATTGGATAATTATTTACAAGTCCACCATCTACAATCACCTTACCGCCAATTTTGACTGGTGAATAAACAGAAGGGAAAGAACTACTGGCTCGAATAGCCTGCGGTAAAAAACCATGATCCATCACAATCTCTTCTCCTGTTTCTAGATTTGTTCCTATACAATAAAATGGGATGGGTAATTTACTAAAATCCTCAACTTGATGAACATGTTCTGTTAATTGAGAAAAAAGATTGAAAATATTTTGTCCTTTTGAAATAGATTTTGGCAGCTCAATTTTCCACTTATTAATAGGAAGGGTAATGGCATATTTTCCTTTGTTTTCTTTTTGATAAAAAGAATAAGCTTCTCTAGGCACTTCATCCTTGGTTAATTCAGAAAAATCATGGACTCTTAAAATCGAATCTAATTGCCGGGCATTATACCCTGAAGCATATAGGCCTCCAATTATAGCCCCCATACTAGTTCCTCCAATATAGTCAATTTGTACTCCAGCTTCTTCCAGAACCTTCAAAACTCCTACATGAGCATACCCTTTTGCTCCTCCCCCACTTAATACCAAACCAACTTTAATGTTTTTTTTTGTCGAATCTTTCTCCTGAGCAACACTAAAAATTGGTATTAGAATCAATGCTAAAAGTAGAAGTCTTCTCATCCGATAAAATTAGGAATAAATCTATTTCTCCCGATGAAAATAATTGAATATTTTATGAGCTCTGTCTTCACTTATTATTTTATTTAATTCATCTATGGTAAGTTCCTGTATCCGTTTTACTGACTTATATTTTTTTAATAATTTGACAATTGTTTTCTCGCCAATTCCATCAATATTGGACAATTCAGTTTGTATGGCACCTTTACTTCTTTTATTTCTATGGTGTATTATTCCAAAACGATGCGCCTCATTTCTCAACTGTTGAATTATTTTTAATGTTTCTGATTTTTTGTCAAGGTACAAAGGTATTGAGTCATCTGGATAATATATTTCTTCCAATCGTTTCGCAATTCCAATAATAGCAATTTTACCTCTAAGTCCCAATATATCTAAACTTTTTACTGATGAAGACAACTGGCCTTTTCCGCCATCAATCACAATTAATTGAGGTAATTCCTGCTCTTCATCTATAAGCCTTTTATAACGCCTGTGAACCACTTCTTCCATAGAGGCAAAATCATCTGGACCTTGAACGGTTTTAATATTGAAATGTCGGTAGTCTTTTTTAAATGGTTTTCCATTTTTAAATACAACACATGCTGCAACGGGATTTGTTCCTTGAATATTTGAATTATCAAAACATTCAATATGCCTGGGTTCTTCCTGTAACCTCAGATCCTTTTGCATTTGTTTCATAATCCGGTTTGTATGTCTGTCCGGGTCAATAATTTGTATTTGTTTGAATTGCTCCTGCCTATAATATTTTGCATTTCTTGTGGATAATTCTACAATTCTTTTTTTATCACCTAATTTGGGAATAGTTACCTTAATTTCATTTCCAATAGCCACTTTGAAAGGAACATATATTTCTGTTGAAATTGAATTAAATCGATGTCTAATCTCAACAATGGCCAATTCCAATAATAATTTATCAGTTTCATCCAATTTCTTTTTTATTTCAATGGTATTGGACTGAATAATAGAACCATTTGCAATTTTAAGAAAATTAATATAGGCAAAACTCTCATCAGAGACTATTGAAAATACATCAACATTATTGATTGAAGGGTTCACTATTGTAGATCTTGATTGATAATTACTTAATTGGTCAATTTTATCCTTAATTTTTTGAGCTTCTTCAAAATCCGACTTTGCAGAGAATTCATACATTAAGGATTCAAACTTTTTAAGAGAAGTTTTAAAATTACCTTTGATAATATTTCTAATTTCCTTAACATCTTCTAAATAATCTTCTTCTAATTGTAATCCTTCACAGGGCCCTTTGCAATTTTTAATATGATATTCTAAACATATTTTATACTTCTTACCTGCAATATTCTGTTGGGATAAATTATAAGCACATGTTCGCAATGGATATATCTCCTTAATTAAGGATAACAATGCTCTAGCGGATCTAACAGAGGTAAAAGGTCCGAAATACTCAGACCCATCTTTTAATAAAGTTCTGGTTAAAAATATTCTGGAAAAAGGTTCTTTCTTGATACATATCCAAGGATAGGTTTTGTCATCCTTTAACATGATATTATATCGGGGTTGATATTTTTTTATTAGGTTATTTTCTAAAAGTAAGGCATCGGTTTCAGTTTCTACCACAATATGTTTGATCTCAACAATTTTCTTAACTAGTACCCGTGTTTTACCAATTTCATGATTTTTATTAAAATATGAAGCAACTCTTTTCTTTAAATTCTTGGCTTTGCCTACATACAATATTTTACCTTCCTTATCATAATACTGATAAACACCGGGTAAATTTGGTAGGGATTTTATTTGCACATCTAGACTCAAATCTACCTATTATTTAATATTAACATTTAGAAATCTATATTCTGTTGATTATTTTTTCATTTGAAAAATCCATACTAAATATGATAA
Source organism: Flavobacteriaceae bacterium (assembly GCA_030621915.1). Lineage (GTDB taxonomy): Bacteria > Bacteroidota > Bacteroidia > Flavobacteriales > Flavobacteriaceae > Lutimonas. The sequence continues at coordinate 6,923 of JAUXGV010000009.1, read as the reverse complement.
ATAATTCATTTTCATTCAGCAATATGTCTTTAAAAAAATCAATAAAACAAACTAACGAATAAATAATATATCTTTTCATAAAAGTACAAACAAATTACTGCATACTTGCTTTAATAGAAGGTTTTAAAATATTGAATTTGTAATTTTGACGATTATAAATTTACCAATAAATAAGACATATTCTAAAAATATTTAAACTATGAAATATTGGAAAAAAATGAGTCATCAAAAAATTCAGGAAAGAATTGAATTGGCTCTAAACGAAAATGTTGATTTTTCTAATGATACTTCATTAGGTTATCCCGCTTCAAAATTGGATGATAAGGTTTTTTACAGTGATGCTCCTTTTTTAAAAGATGCTCCAACATTAAAAACCTATGTTGCCAATCCCAATCATATTGGATGCCATACTTATGGAAGTTCGGAAAAGGCTTTTAAAGGAACTCAAGAGATCGAAAGAGAAGTATTGCGGATATTGGCTGTAGATGTTTTTAAAATGAAATCGGAACAATTTGATGGATATATTTCTCCGGGAGGCACTGAAGCAAATATTCAAGCCATGTGGATTTTTAGGAACTATTTTAACCATCATTTTGATGCCCAAAATAATGAAATCGCCATTTTAGCATCTCAAGACACTCATTATTCAATTCCTAAGGGCTCAAATCTTTTAAATATTGATTTATTGCAAGTCCCAGTTCATTTTGAAAACAGAAAAATTGATGAAAGTGCACTTGAAGAGATTGTGAAAAATGCCACTGACAAGGGTAAAAAATATTTTATCGTTATCTCCAATATGGCAACCACTATGTTTGGTTCAGTAGATGATCCAGATATTTACACCGATTTATTGGAAAAACACAATCTCCAATATAAGCTTCATATTGATGGTGCTTATGGCGGTTTTGTATATCCATTTAGCAATAAAAAATCCACCATTAACTTTTTAAATCCAAAAATAAGTTCCATTACCATTGACGCACATAAAATGTTGCAATCTCCTTATGGAACGGGAATATTTATTTGTAAAAAAGGATTGATAGAAAATGTTTTAACCAAAGAAGCTGAGTATGTTGAAGGCATGGATCTGACCCTTTGTGGTAGTCGTTCGGGTGCCAATGCCATTGCTGTTTATATGATCTTATTAACCTATGGACCTTATGGATGGTACGAAAAAATAAGTGTTTTATTAATGAGAACCCGTTGGTTCTGTAGGCAATTGGATGCCTTGAATATTATATATTATCGGGAAGAAAATATGAACATCGTTACTATGCGCGCTGACCACATACCTCATGATCTAGCATTAAAATATGATTTGGTACCAGAACAACATAACAACAATAATAATTGGTACAAGGTGGTTATCATGGATCATGTTGAAATTGACAACCTTATGCAATTAATTAATGAATTGAAAGATATTAATGGCTAATTAATCTCTTCCTTTTTCTCTTTTTTTGGAAAAGTTTTTTTGTTAAAAACAATTAAAATTCCTACACCACTACTTATAGCCATGTCCGCAATATTAAAAACTGGATCAAAAAAAGTAAAATGTCTGTTTTCAAATAAGGAGAAATGATTACCTCCAATTGCTGGTAACCACTCTGGAAAGTTAAAACCAATACTTGGTATCCAATCTGGTAGCATGGTGTCTATAACAGGCATATAAATCATATCTACAACCTTACCATAAAAAAGAGGATTGTAACCACCTTCTGCTGGAAGAAAAGTAGCAATTTGTCTATAACTGTCACTAAAAAATATTCCGTAGAAAACAGAATCTATAATATTACCAAAAGCGCCTGCAAATATTAAGGATATTGCAATAATTAAAACATTGGGCATTTTATTTTTTATTGCGCCATATAGCCAATATCCAATGCCAGAAATGGCTACCAATCGAAACAATGTAAGAAATAATTTTCCTGATTTTCCACCAAATTCTTTGCCCCATGCCATACCATTATTTTCCAAAAAATGAATACGAAACCAATCCAAACCAAAAACTTTTATTTCCTCACTTAATACAAAATGAGTTTTGATATAAATTTTAGTTATTTGATCAATCAATAAAACTATGGATATTATAAAAATAGCTTTTTTCATTGTGCTTTTAAAAATTTTACAATGATACTAATTATTTAGCTTTTAAATGAATATTTGCTGAAATTGCTCTGACTTTTAACTCATTTAGAGCTTTCCCAAAAAGATCCTTAATTTCGTGGGTCAGTTGATTCTTATCTTCTATAAATAATTCAGAAGACACAAAACCAAGGTTTGACTTAACATCAATATTTACATTTTCAATCCCATTACAATACATGTTACCGCCAGTCATTTGAACATTTATATTGCCTTTAAAATCATTTATTTTAACAATACCCTCATTTAGTTTTAAGTTCAAACTACCTTTAAAAGAGTTTGCGTAAAAATTGCCTTCAGAAAAAGTAACATTTAAAATTCTATCAGGTGGAATTTTGATTTTATACGAACTGTAGATGGGTTGAATATTGCAAAATTTATTAATATTTTCTTGGTTGTCTACAAATGAATTGTTTTTTCCTTTTATTAAAACAAACCCGCTATCTTCTTCCAATACAAAATCTTGAGCTATTTTGTCTTCACTTTCAGCAATGATGGTAATCGAATTTTGTTCATCTAAAACAATTAATTCAAGATGATCAATAATATCAAATTCTATAAATATTTCCTTGGAATTACTGGATATTGATTTTTTATATATTTTTTGGGCGAAGGCATTTCCAACAAAAAACAAAAGGATTAAAAAACTTAATCCTTTTATAATCAAATTTGATTTGTACCTATTAATGTTGTTGCCTTTTTGCGTCAATGCTCAAAGTTGCATGAGGAACTAATTTCAAACGTTCCTTTTTAATTAATTTCCCGCTTACCCTACAAATTCCATACGATTTATTCTCAATGCGTAAAATGGCATTCTTTAAATCACGGATAAATTTTTCCTGACGAATTGCCAATTGAACATTCGCCTCTTTTGACATAGTTTCTGACCCTTCTTCAAATGCTTTAAACGTAGGTGAGGTATCATCAGTTCCATTGTTACTATCGTTTTTATAGGAACTTTCAATTAATGCCAAATCTTTTTCAGAATGTCTGATTTTTTCTTCAATAATCAATCTGAATTCTTCCAATTCTTTATCAGAATATCTAATTTTTGTTTCGTTCATTTTTCTAAACTTTTTCTAATAGTAGCATTGTATTAACATCGTCAAACTCGATACTATTCCCATTAATAATTTTTTCTTTTAAAATTAACTCTTTTGTTAGAGTTTCATCTTTAATGTATGATGCATTTGATGAAACTGCTTCATCCAATACTCCGTCTTTTTTAATATATAATTTTATTTTATCTGTAACTTCAAGACCTTTTTCTTTTCTTAAATTCTGGATTCTATTCACCAATTCTCTTGCGATCCCTTCATTACGAAGCTCTTTAGAAATAGAAACGTCTAATGCTACTGTTAAATTGCCTTGATTTGCTACTAACCACCCTTCAATATCCTTGGTTTTTATTTCAACTTCTTCTAACAATATGATTTCCAAATTGCCATTTATATCAACTTCTAAGCTACCTTCCTTTTCAATTTTAGAGATATCACTATCGGTAAAGTTTTGAAAAGCTGCAGAAGCTAACCTCATATTTTTACCAAATCTAGGTCCAAGGACTTTAAAGTTTGGTTTTATATTTTTAATCAATATTCCTGAAGCATCATTAATCAATTCAATTTCCTTAACATTTACTTCTGAAGAAATCAAATCAGACACAGCTTCAATGTCCTCCCTATCCTGTTCGTCCAAAACAGGAATCATAATTCTTTGCAAAGGCTGGCGAACTTTAATCATCTCCTTTTTTCTCAAAGACAATACCATTGAGGATATTGCTTGTGCCTTTTGCATTTTTCTTTCTAATGCTACATCAATTAGAGATATATCTGCTTTTGGAAATTCACCCAAATGTACAGAACTAAATTTATTTTTTGAAGTTTTTTCTGTTAAATCTCTATACAAATTATCCATAAAAAAAGGAGCAATCGGAGAAGCCAATTTTGCAACAGATAATAAGCATGTATAAAGGGTCTGGTAGGCCGAAATCTTATCTTTTTGATAGTCTCCTTTCCAAAATCTTCTTCTACTTAATCTAACATACCAGTTACTTAAATTTTCCGACACAAAATATTGAATAGCTCTAGCAACCTTGGTAGGCTCATAATCTTCATAGAATTTCTCCACATTTTGAATCAGGCTATTTAACTCTGACAATATCCAACGATCGATCTCTGGCCTCTTATTTGAGTGGATATTTTCTTCATCATATCCAAAATTATCAATGTTCGCATATAAAGTAAAAAATGAATATGTATTGTATAAGGTTCCGAAAAATTTTCTACGCACCTCTTCAATGCCCTCCATATCAAATTTTAAATTATCCCATGGGTTGGCATTTGAAATCATATACCACCGCGTAGCATCAGGGCCATATTTTTCCATGGTCATAAATGGATCAACGGCATTGCCCAATCTTTTTGACATTTTTTTACCTTCTTTATCTAATACCAATCCATTTGAAACAACATTTTTATAAGCAATTGTGTCAAAATTCATAACCGATATGGCATGCAACGTATAAAACCATCCTCTGGTTTGATCTACTCCTTCAGCAATAAAATCGGCAGGGAAAAATTTATTATTGTCTATTTTTTCAACACCCTCAAAAGGATAATGCCATTGGGCATAGGGCATAGCTCCAGAATCGAACCAAACATCTATCAAGTCAGATTCTCTTTTCATTGGCTTTCCCAATGGAGATACCAATATAATTTGATCGACGATGCTTTTATGCAAATCAATGGTTGCATAATTTTCGTCACTCATATCTTCAATTTTAAAATCAGCATAAATATCCTGCTTCATATAACCCTTAGAAACTGATTTTTGCATTTCCGATTTTAATTCGGCTACTGAACCAATCACAATTTCTTCTGTTCCGTCATCTGTTCTCCAAATGGGTAAGGGTGTTCCCCAAAAACGTGATCGAGATAAATTCCAGTCGTTTGCATTTTGTAGCCAATTACCAAACCTGCCTTCACCAGTTGATGTTGGTTTCCAATTGATAGATTGATTCAATTCATACATTCTATCCCTCTTATCTGTAACCTTTATAAACCAGGAGTCTAAAGGGTAATATAAAATTGGCTTGTCAGTTCTCCAACAATTGGGATAACTGTGTTTATATTTTTCAACTTTAAAGGCCTTATTTTCTACTTTTAATTGAATTGCAAGTTCTACATCAACCGATTTATCAGGTGCTGCGCCATCATCATAATATTCATTCTTAACGTATTTTCCTGAATATTCGCCCACATGTTTGGTGAACTTACCCTGTAAATCAACCAATGGGATTGGATTGTCATTATCATCCAGAACCAACATTGGTGGTACTTCAGGTTTTGCTTGTTTAGCTACCAAAGCATCATCGGCACCAAAAGTGGGTGCAGTATGAACAATACCTGTTCCATCTTCGGTGGTAACAAAATCACCTGCAATCACCCTAAATGCATTTTCGGCATTTTTATAAGGCATGGCGAATGGTAATAATTGTTCATATTTTATTTCTAATAAATCAATGCCTTTACATTGATCAACAATCATATATGGAATGACCTTATCATTATTATTGTAATTATTTAATTCCGCTTCATTTGTAACAGATTTAAATTTTTTACCAAATTGATAATTTACCAATGCCTTGGCAAGAATAACATTTATAGGCTCGAAAGTATATTGATTAAAGGTTTTTATTATTACATAATCAATTTTTTTACCAACAGTCAATGCGGTATTTGAAGGAAGTGTCCAAGGAGTTGTTGTCCATGCCAGTAAAAAAACATCACCTTCTATATCTCCCCATGGATAAGAAGAGTCTGCTATTTTCCCTTCGGAAAGGGCAGGGGATAGGATTTTGAACTGCGCGACAACCGTAGTATCTGTAATATCCTGATAAGTTCCTGGTTGATTCAATTCATGTGAACTTAATCCTGTTCCTGCTTTAGGAGAATAGGGTTGAATGGTATATCCTTTATACAAAAGATTTTTTTTATACATCTCCTTTAATAACCACCATAGCGTTTCCATATATTTGGGCTCATAGGTTACATAAGGATCTTGCATATCAACCCAATGCCCCATTTTTCGAGTAAGATTTTCCCAAATATCAGTGTATCTCATTACGGCCTTTTTACAAGCTTTATTGTAATCCTCAACACTTATCTTTTTCCCAATATCTTCTTTGGTAATTCCCAATTCTTTTTCAACACCCAATTCAATAGGTAATCCATGCGTATCCCAACCTGCTTTTCTCTTAACTTGAAAACCTTGCATGGTTTTATACCTACAAAAAATATCTTTAATGGCTCTTCCCATCATATGATGAATTCCTGGTAGTCCATTTGCTGATGGTGGCCCCTCAAAAAATACAAAAGGAGGTTGCCCTTCTCTCGAACTGATACTTTGGCGAAATACATCATTTTCTTCCCAGAAATCCAGGGTTTCTTTTGCTATATCAACAAGGTTCAAGCCTTTATATTCTTTAAATTTCTTACTCATCTTTTCTTGCAAATTCCATTAGGTTTGCAAAATTACATTTTTTCTTGATATTTAGCTCAAATTATGCATTGGAACTTTGTAATGAGGGTTGAAACTACAATAAAATACAACTTTTTAAAAGTTTTAGCATGGCATCGTCATGGTATAACTTTTAAAAGTAGGTAGTGTCTAACTTTGTGTGTCTACCTCATCTCGAAAAATAAATTTGAGGTATAAATTTGTTAGGATTTTAGTTATTCATTTAGTTTTTTGTCAAATTTAAAATTATAAATTGGATA
>JAUXGV010000237.1 GCA_030621915.1 Flavobacteriaceae bacterium | reverse complement strand
ACTCCCAGAATATTCATTAATTGTGAGGCTAAACCAATCTGCTCTGGCTATAAATGCCCACTTTGTATTTGGGGCATAATAATACCACAACCCAATATTTGGTAATGGGATTATGGCAGAGACACTTCTTCTTTCAAATTTAAGTTCGGTCTCATTAATTATTACCTGACCTTCAATAAAGGCATTGGCATCTAAGGCATGAACACCCAAACCTGCACCAAATTCATGTTTCAAACTATTGGAAAAGGTTCTTCCTACAAAAACTCTATATAAATTTATTCCAAAGCCCCCTTTAACATGAGACCCCTTTTTAAAAACAAGTTCTTCCCAAACGATATCTTCTTCTAGCTTTATTGTATTTGCATTTTTTATGCTAAAGTTTTCTATGGAGAGTTTCCATTTTTTAGTAAAATACCATTCAATATGTAGAAAAAGTGTAGATTCATTATCATTCAATCTAAAGGTATCTCCAAAATCAAATTCTTCATCCGGAGAAGTTCCATGGGCTCCAATATTTATTTCTTTGGCGGGTATGAACATTCCAATTTCAAAATGAAATCGATCTTTTAGAATCTGATGTTTCTCAATTGATTCATCGTCTTCATATTTAGTTTCTTGATCTTTTACATTATTTTCTATTTGAGCAATAGTAAATTGAAAAGGAATGACTAGGAAAAATAAAATAAAAATTATACTTTTTTTCATGCAAGGGAACTACTCATGTTAAGATATATTTCTGTACTTGAGCAAAGTTAAAATATCAAATATAAAATAAACGCTCCTGAAATGGAGCGTTTATAACTAATTTACATTCATTAATTCGACATCAAATATTAGATTTGCATCTGGAGGTATTACTCCGCCTGCACCTTGGCTACCGTATGCTAAATCTGAAGGAATTACAAATCTTGCTTTATCCCCAACATGCATTAATTGAAGACCTTCATCCCAACCTTTAATAACTTGACCAACACCTAGTACAAACTCGATAGGTTGTTTACGTTGATATGACGAATCGAATACGGTTCCATCGGCCAATTGACCCTTGTAATGAACAGATACTTGCTTTCCTTTTTCTGATTTTTTACCTTTTCCTTTTTGAATAATTTGATAACGCAATCCACTTTCAGTTTTCTCAAAACCAGCAGCTAAATTTTCCATTTCTAGTTCATTTTTGGCATTGGCTTGAGTCTGTTTTTCATCTCGAGCACCTTCAAAGGTTCTAAAGGCTTCAATGGCATTAAAATTTTCAGCAATTTCACCAACTCTCAAAATTTCCAAGGCTTCAATAAAATCATTTTGTTCAATAGTATCTACAATATCTTGACCTTCAATAATATTTCCAAATACGGTATGTTTGTTATCAAGCCATGGAGTAGCAATATGTGTAATAAAAAACTGACTACCATTTGTGCCAGGTCCTGAATTTGCCATAGATAATACACCTGGTTTGTCATGTTTTAATTCTGGATGAAATTCATCATCAAAACTGTACCCTGGATTTCCAGTTCCTGTCCCCTGTGGGCATCCGCCTTGAACCATAAAATCAGCGATTACTCTATGAAACTTAAGTCCGTCATAATATTTTTCACCTTGGGGTTTGACTGAGTTTTCTAAATTGCCTTCTGCTAAAGCAACAAAATTCCCAACAGTACCTGGTGTCTTTTCTAATTCTAAATTGATAATAATATTTCCTTTTGAAGTTTTGAACTTCGCATATAATCCGTTATTCATGATATGATTTATTTTTTTGCAAATATACCTTTTTATCATAAAACGGTTCATAAAATGGTTGAAAAATAATGATATAAATCACATTTTGGAGGTATAAAATTCTTTATATTTCAGTAATATATATCGTATTTATGCGTTATATTATGTTAACAATGATAAAAAGGGGAATCATGAATAAAATTACTTCAATATTTTTAATGCTATTTGTAGTTTTGATAGCAAATGCACAGTTGCAGGAAGAAGGTTTTGGCGATACGTCAATTCCCACAGGTTGGACAGAAACCAATACAACAGGTTGTACTTGGCAATACGGTTATACAGGAAGCATGCCAAGTAGTGGTTCTCCCGCAGCCAGTTTTCCTTCTGGCGCTGCCTTTTTTGACGACAATGTTTGTGGGTCGCTGAGTCAGGATAGAACAACCTTAACAGGGCCTTCCATAGATTTAACTGGAGTTACGAATGCAGAGATCGAGGTCATTTATAATTTACAGGTTTTTGGAGACAAAGGAGAGTTTATTGTTGAAGTTTTTGATGGGACATCATGGAAGCAAGTTTATTTTCAAGATTCAGATACTCCACGTCATACTGGATTGAATGAAAGTCAAACCATTGATGTGTCAAATTATGTCAATAACACTTTTGCCGTGAGATTTATTTATGATGATGAAGGAGTTTCGGCCATTGGATTAGGAATTGATCATTATAAACTAAATGACACTACAGTTGCAGGAATAGAAGAATTATTCAATTTCGGATTCGAATACAGCCCAAATCCGGTGGCTAATGTATTGAAATTAAAGGCGAAAGAAGATATTGAACAAATTGCTGTGTATAATCTTCTCGGGCAACAAGTGATGGAGAAAAACCCTTCACGATCATCAGTGAAGTTGAATATGAATCAATTATCTGATGGAGTTTATATAATTCACGTTCAAATTGAAGATAAGAAAGGATCGTTTAAGATTATTAAACAATAAGTAATTTCGAAATTAATAGATAAAAGCTGATTATTAATAATCGGCTTTTTTTATACTCATAATTGACTGAATTGAACGAATTTTCAAGTTCATTTTTGATAAGCTGCCAAAATTTGTTATGCTGATTATTTTAATCCTCCTTCTCCGCCTCAGGCGGATTCGGCGGACGAGAAGATATGGTTTAATTCTCTTGGTTCGGAAAATCAGGATGTTTGCATAGCAAACTCAATTTAATACCTCGTATTCTTGCATCGAGGTAGTTTATTTCGGGTTCACTGTAGAATCCTGAATGTTTATTTCTTGAAAACATCTCATCTAAGACAACTTGTAGAGGTCTTGGCTTCATTATTAAGGTTTTTTGTTAAAACCTCCAATAGACCTTATGCTACTTTAAAGCTTCATGACGACACCTAATGTTGTTGCAATTTAATCTGAACACATTCCAAAAAAGGGTTTTTGAATCAAAAAGACCACTACGAAATATAAAATTTCTGTAGCGGTCTAAAAAAAGGGACCTTCAATATTTTGACAATCGAACCGTTAATCTGTATCATAAATAAATTTTAAACTTTGAATTGTTTTAGATATTATTTACTTAAAATAGATGAGTATCAATTGTTTTTTTTATAAAAGTCAACTAGGGGGAAAGGAGTAATTTTTATACCATAATGTTTCATTATTATATTTTATAATTAATTGTTTTATTT
>JAUXGV010000038.1 GCA_030621915.1 Flavobacteriaceae bacterium | reverse complement strand
ATCTTCAACCATTAATTTATGATCATGAAATTCCATGCTTATGATGACATTAATTCCAATAAACAATAATGAAGATTTAAATGGTTAAGAAATCATTAGGTTATTGATTAAATAAAGATATATTTTCCATTCATAATTTAATTTAATGCACTAATATTTACATGTTTTTTGTTATATGTAAATAGAGTGTACTTTTTTTTGCTATAAAATCATAAAAAATGAAAAATAATTATTTAAATGTTAAATTGACATGTTTAATTCTATCGAGTATATTTCTATTACAAAGTTGTAAAATATATCGTAAAAAAACAGCAACTACTGATGAAGCTATAGAGTTTCGCAGAGGAGTTAAGGTGATTACATCAAATGACAAAACATATAAATTTAAAAAATTAATCAAAGAAGATGAGCAACTTTTTGGTCTTACCAAAAAAAACTCTAAAATTGCTAAAGAACTAAGTCACTTGATTAGCGAGGATGAGCCCCAAAAAAAAGGGTATGTTAAAATTAACTTATCGGATGATTTTATAAAAGAAATTCATCTTATAAACAGATTTGCAACTGCCACTAGTTATGCAGTGATTATTAATGTAGCAGTTATTAGCTTTTGGGCGATTCTATTAACTTCTCTTTAATTCAGAATTGTCAAAAATTTCAGATCTTTTGATAATAAGTTTCCTATCAGAAGATGCTAAATTAAAGGGTACTTAGATTAAATATTCTTACGCTAACGAAGATTTAATCTACACCGAAAGAAATAAAGGCGTACCATGGCTCCAAATCAATTATATCAGGTTTTGGGTATAATTATTACAAAAAGCAATAACTAACTTTGTATATGAAATCTTTTGCCTTGTTTATAGTCACTTTATGTTGCAGTGCATCACTTGCTGGCCAAGAAACACTTGACTTGGTTACCATATCGGGGCGTTATGGTTTTCCATCGTCGTATGACTCCATATATGATGGTAAAGCCAGGGAGTATGGAGCCATGATTGGATTGGTAGCACCCCTACAAATTTCAGAGAAATCTATTTGGTACAATAGCTTGAATTATTTCTATTCGCATGTCTCCGACGATGAGAAAATGCCTACTAACATTGCAAACCCTATTAATTTACATGGAATTATTCTTAGAACTGGATTGTATAAAAAATTTTCAAAGGACCGAGGGCTTCAGATATTTTTCTCGCCCAGAATCATGTCAGATTTTCAAAATATCGATGGAACTCATTTCCAATATGGCGGAATGATATTGTATGAAAATAGATACAATGATAAATTAAAAATGGGATTCGGTGCCATGTATAATCAAGAATTCTTTGGCCCATACATGGTTCCATTGATAAATCTGGATTGGAAACTAAATGAGAGATGGTCTATTGCTGGTTTACTCCCCATTTATGTTAAAATAAAGTATGAAATAAATGAAAGGCTTGATGTGGGCTTTAGCCATTTTGGACTAACAACAAGTTACAGGATGGGAAATATTGATTATCAGGGAGATTATATAGAACGTAAAAGTATCGATGAGGCATTATTCGCTAGATACCAGCTTGATAATAACATCTTTATTGAGGGAAGAATTGGACGAACATTTGGAAGAAGTTACGCCCAATACGAAACGGATCAAAAAGTTGATTTTAGCTTACCCCTTATTAGTTTTGGAGATAATAGAGTTCAAAAAAATGTATCCTTTCACGACGGATGGATTGCCAATCTCAGGTTAATTTACAATATCCCTATTCCCGTTACCGAGAAAGTCACCAATAAATAGGACTTAATAAAATTTATTCACTTAAATCTAAATGAAGAAGGATTGACTATTTAGTGTCATTAAAAAATTAACTTTAATAGGGAGGGGTCAATCTAAATAATAATTCTTTTTGAACTTGTTCAAGTAAATGATTCGTCCTTACTTTCCTCATTCAATGTATTAATTTACAATGCAATCAAAATCCCTATTACGACTAACGCTATTTCTCCAATAGCATAACTCATATACTTCATTGGTTATTATCGTCTGCCATTTTCTTTCTTATTTTTCTAAAAAAGCTGATCATAGGTTGGTAGGTTACTATAATAATAACAAGTTTACTGGTGTATGTTTTTTTGTTTTCTAAGATAGCGAATATTGACAAATCAATTGTATCGTTCATAGAAATTTATGAATAGGCAGATTATGTATCTTTATTACAAATATATTTTGATATTTTTGAGGAATTAAAATCATTCATATGCAAAAAACGAAGAATATAATTACCTTGATTTTATTGTTAGTTGTAACAATATCGTGGTCACAATCTAGGGAAGCCGATACTACCAGAATATTATTTATTGGAAATAGTTATACCTATTACAACAGTTTGCCAGAGTTGGTTAAAGGGATGGCCAAAGAGAAATTTCCAGATCGTATTATAGAAACTCAATTGGTGAGCCAGGGAGGCATGACCTTGAAAAGGCATTGGCAGGAAGAAAAAGCGCTACAAACAATTAGGTCTGGCAAATGGGATTATGTAATTCTGCAAGAACAAAGCAAGCTAGGGATGGCAGTGATGATTGATAACGATATCTTTTTTGGACAAACAGATCTATTCTTTGACTATGCCAGAAAATTCAATCAAGAAATAAAAAAGTCTGACGCTAAAACGGTTTTTTTTATGACTTGGTCGGTGAGAGAACGACCTGAAGAGCAAGAAATTTTGACCTATGCATATTCATCAATTGCCAAAGAACTGGATGCGATTCTGGTTCCTGTTGGCTTGGCATGGAGCCAGTTACGTACCAACAATCAATTTAATTTTTATGCCGTAGATGGTTCACATCCTTCTCCAATGGGATCTTATTTAGCCGCTAGTACTCTATTTTCAACCCTGTTTGAAGTGAGTCCAATTGGGTTGTCTGGATATATTTCAGGAAAAGATTTATCCAGTTCAGGCGTTCCTTCATTAGATTCGCAAGTATTGACAGAACTTAAAAATGCTGATGCTCAAGCAATTCAAAAAGTAAGTTGGTCGGTATTAGAAACCCTCAAAAAATCAGGTGATTACCCCAATATTAAGCAACCTAAACCAAGTTATAAGATTCCTGTTTTGGTTGAAGGTGAAAAGATTGATTTGAAAAAGATCGAAGGTAAGTGGTATGGAACTTCTACTTATGGATCCAATTATTTGGGATTTATTTTAGATATCAAATCTGTTAATGATGATCTTGAAACGAACTTGACTTTTTATTCTCCAGATCGAAAAGATCAAATGACGGTTCAAGAGGCTAAAATTTTTGACAATGAGTTAGTTTTAAAAGTAGTTGACAGTTTAAGAACGATGAATCCAACCCTTCGATTTTCTCTGAAAGATGATCAAATGACTGGATTATTAGAATCATTTGGCACGATTACAATGTATAAAAATTTGAAACTTTCTAGACAAAGTATCCAGAACGGAATTGATATGGCAGCTTTTGTTTTATTAATGGAATCTTTCGAATTAGATATTGAAAGACGCGGCTACGTCAATGCAGCAGTTGAACACTATCAACAATTTAGTAAATTGAAAGGTGAAAAGTATTTGCCAGAAGAAAATTATTTGAATGCCCTAGGTTATAATTTTATGCGAGATAGTGAGCTGCAAGATGCACTTGACCAATTTGAATTAGCAATGAGTTTATATCCATCGTCGGTAAATACCTATGATAGTTATGGAGAGGCATTGGCCAAGGCTGGTCAAAAAGAAAGAGCCTTGGAAATATATTCTAAAGGTGTTGAATTAGCAAAGAAAACAGGTGATAAAAATTTAGCATATATCGAAGCGAATTTAAAAAAACTGAAAGAAGATATTCCAATAAATGAAGAGGCAAGTTCACCACCTCCACCTCCACCGCCATCTCCAAGACAATAGCTGTATTTTGAATATTAATCGTAGTCGAATTGGGGTTTATGTTTCAATTTGGTTCTTATGTTAAAAGTTAGATTCCTGGTCTGCCTAATAAAAGTGTCACATCAAAAGTGGACACTCCATCCTGCTCAAACCATCATTAAGATAGTTGAGTTGTGAAGACCCAACAAAGCTAATTAGAACTCGTATTTACTCTAATTATCAGGATATCGTAAACAGGTTAAATTGATAAAAAATAAAAGGCTAATGATATTGGATTGCTAGAAATATATTAGTTTTAAACCACTAAAAATCTAGTTCAATAATAAAATGAAAAGAGAATTAACAATCATAGTTTTTATTGCATTTTCTGTATTTTATTGTAAGAATAAATCGGAAAATAAGTCTATTGAGCCAACAATAAATATAGAGAAACAAGAAAAAATTAATCATAATGAGCATGAGCATTGGACCTATGATGGTGAGACAGGGCCCAAGCATTGGGCAGAAATTGAAAAGCAATCTGATTGCAATGGAAAACGACAATCGCCTATTAACATTATAGATAAAGATGTGATAGTTGATGACTCGTTAAAACCATTGGATATTCACTATTCAACTGATGTTAAAATTCACGGAATAACAAATAATGGTCATTCGATTCAATATGATTTTGAAAAAGGAGACTTTATTGTCTTAAATGATAATAAATATGAACTAAAACAAATCCACTTTCATGAAGCATCAGAACATACCATAAATGGAATTAGATACCCATTGGAGATTCATTTAGTTCATATTAACAAGGATAAAATTGTAGTTTTAGCAATACTGGCAAAAGAAGGAGAAAGTAGCGAACCCTTTACATTTTTAGAAAAATATCTGCCAATTTACAGTGGAGAGACAAAACTACTAGATGCTGAATTTGATCTTAATCTGAAACTACCTACAGACAAGGGATATTACACTTATAATGGTTCATTGACTACTCCTCCATGTACCCAGAATGTAACATGGTTTGTTTGTAAGGCACCCATTACCGTTTCAGTAAGCCAGGTAAAACAATTACAAGAATTAATGCCATTAAACAATTATAGAGATGAACAACCCATAAATGAAAGAGTTGTAAAGCAATATGTAGGTCATTAAAAATAACATTTATAAACTTAAGAAAAACTGAGTTGAAATCTCAAGCTATTCAACATAATGCGTAGTCATAATACTAAAGATTAATTGTACCAGTATGCGAAAGAAGGTGGGTGAGAGATGAAGAGCTTGAGGAAAGTAAGATAATTAAAGCCCAGTTGTATTTAATTAAGAAACTAAATATTAAAGAAATGGTTAAATTAGACATTAAAGAATCCATAGAAATCAATACTCCTTCTGCAAAAGCATGGGATATTATAGGACCAAATTTTGCAAATATTGGTGATTGGGGAAGAGGCATAAACAAATCCTGGAAAAACGAGGATGTTAAAATTTCAATTGAAGGTGCTCCGGCAGGAGGTCGCTTTTGTGATTTAGGAAAGTTTGGCTTTGCTGACGAAAAAATTATTCATTATAACGAACAAAATAAGGAGATTTCATGGATAGCTAGTATTAGCAAAATGCCAAGTTTTGTAAAGAACCTAGAAAACGAATTGAAAGTTGAAACAATTTCCGAAGATACAGGCAGAGTTACAACAAACATTAGTGCTAACTTGACAGGAATCGGAGGGTTTATTATGGGAGGTATGATGAAAAAGAATATGAACAAGCTTTTAAAAGGATTTGTGAAAGATTGGAAAACTTATGCGGAAACGGGAGAAGTGTCTGAAACCAAAAAACGCGAGAATGCTAAACTCGGGAAATAATAAAAAACTAAATTGCATTTAAATGCCCTTTGGCTAAGCTTTAGTGCACATAAAAACATTTAAGATAAAAGATGGCGAAAGAAAATAATGTAAAAAAAGAGGCTAAAACTGTTTCTCTTGTTCTGGGAAGTGGAGGAGCAAGGGGCTTAGCTCATATAGGCGTTATTAAGTGGCTTGAAGAAAATAATTTCCAAATCAAGTCTATTGCAGGTTGTTCAATTGGATCCCTAATTGGTGGTGTATATGCTGCGGGCAAACTCGATCAATTGGAAAAATGGATGCTTTCAATAGATAAATTGAATATTGCAACTTTACTAGACCTTTCATGGGGTAATGGAGGCATTTTCAAAGGGGATAAAGTAATAAATACTTTAATTGAACTTATAGAAGATATCCAAATTGAAAACTTATCAATACCCTTTACAGCAGTTGCAGCCAACATTGTAACAGAAAAGGAGGTCTGGATCAATTCAGGCTCCCTTTTTGATGCCATAAGAGCTTCCGTATCGCTTCCTTTATTTTTCACCCCAGTTAAATATAAAGGCAATTTACTGATAGATGGAGGTGTCTTAAACCCTGTACCAATTGCTCCAACTTTTAACGATGATACAGATTTAACCATTGCTGTTAATTTGGGAGGAGCTATACAAAGTAACAATATTGAAGTGAAGAATGACATGGATGAAAATAAAGAAGAAATTGCATTTCAGCAGAGCATCAAGAACTTTATTAAAAGTTTTAAGAAAAAAGAAAAAGGGTCAACAACGAAAAATTGGGGAATGTATGACGTTGCGGATAAAGCATTTGACACTATGCAAAGCACCATTGCCAGGTTGAAAATTGCAGCTTATCCTCCCGATGTAGAAATAGAAATAGCGCGTAATTCATGCGGAACACTTGAATTTGATAGGGCTGCCGAAATGATTAAATTAGGATATAAAAAAGCACAATTAGTATTTGAACAAAATAATCAAATTGATAAATAAATACGCTATAACTTGCCCTGACAAACAACTGAATTCAAATCCCAAGCTATTCAATATAATACGCAGTTATAATTCTAAAGAAGCTATAATCCTGCTATGTTTAATGGTTGTAGGTCATTCAATAAGAATGTGGTATCTTTAAACCATACCGTTCACAATAAATAATCCAAATAATTCAATCATGGAAATAAAATCAGTTTCAACTACAAACACAAGGGCAATTTTTGAGAGTCAGCAACGCACGGCTTTACAGTTAAAAAAATCGGGAACCTCGGAGCGAATAGCCCGATTACAAAAATTAAAACAAACAATCATCAAGTATGTAGAGCGCACAGTGAAAGCGCTACACGATGATTATAAGAAGCCCATTGAAGAATCAAATGAAATGGACTATGTTATTGGTGAAATTGATTTTATTACTGCCTATTTAGAATCATGGATGAAACCTCAAACAGTAGATACGCCTGAGGCGATAAATGCCTTGGCAGGTACTACGGGAACTTCAAAAATTATCTCTGAACCAAAAGGAGTTTGCCTATTTATTACCCCATGGAATTACCCCTTTCTTCTTACTTTTCGGCCATTAATATCTTGTTTAGCAGCAGGTAATACTATAATGATTAAGCCTTCGGAACTTACCCCGCACTCTTCTGCAGTAATCAAGCAAATTGTTGAAGATGCTTTCCCAGAAGATGAGGTTGCTGTTATTGAAGGTGGCGCAGAAGTGGCCTCTAAGCTATTGGCACTACCGTTTAATCATATTTTTTATACCGGTGGCTCAAGAGTGGGTAAAATAGTGATGCGGGCAGCAGCAGATCACCTGGCATCCGTTACCCTTGAGTTAGGAGGAAAGAATCCTGCAATTCTTGACGACTCTGCTGATTTTGGAGATGCGGCAGGAAAAATTGCCTGGGGAAAATTTTTCAACTGCGGACAAACCTGTATTGCACCTGACTATGTGCTTGTTTCAGAAAATCGCAAGGAAGAGTTTATAGCTACAATGAAAGGTACTATGGAAGCGATGTACGGAAATGAAGGTCCTGGAACCGATAATCCATCATATGCCCGATTGGTAAACGCTAATCATTATCATCGTGTGAAAAACCTATTGGAAGAGTCCGTTTCCAGCGGTGGAAAAATAATAGCGGGCGGCAAAACTGATGATTCAGAAAATTACATTTCACCTACTTTGCTTGAAAACGTCACATCTGATCATGCGATCATGAAGGAAGAAATATTTGGCCCTGTACTTCCGGTAATGACCTATTCATCACTGAATGATGCCATTGAT
Organism: Flavobacteriaceae bacterium; assembly: GCA_030621915.1. GTDB lineage: Bacteria > Bacteroidota > Bacteroidia > Flavobacteriales > Flavobacteriaceae > Lutimonas. Next base: position 11,662 of record JAUXGV010000038.1, on the reverse strand, counting down.
TATGTCAACAAAGGCGACCGCCCATTGGCAGTCTATGTATTTACAAAAGATAAAGTGACTTCTGATTTAATTATTAATAATACAACAGCTGGAGGAAGTGTAGTTAATCATGTAATAATGCATTATTTTTCACCATTTCTTCCTTTTGGAGGAGTAGGGAATAGCGGTATAGGAAAAGGTCATGGGCACTTTGGTTTTCTTGATTTCTCAAATCAGCGACCTGTTTTAGAGTTGTAATAAAAAGAAAGATTAAAGAGATTTCTAAGCATAAACCCTTTCAAAAGGAAGAAAAAATTAATTTGATGTCAATTTCAATTCTTGCTTAAAAGAATTAATTTTAGATTGATGAGAAATCATCTGATCAAGCCACTTACTTCCCTCCTCAGGTAAGTGGTTTTTTATTTTTTTTATCCATACTCGATAAAAATAACCAAAAGGGTAATAAAAAAGGCTCCTAAAGAAGGAGCCTTTTATTAGAAATTATCTAAATCTTCTTCTGACATTCCAATTGACTGCCTTAGAATTTGCAAAGAGAAGTGTCTGAATACCTTCCTTTGAAGTTACGATCTTATTTATTACATTTGTTTTCATAGTTCATTATTTATTTAAGCGTGCAAATGTACAACTAATATTAATACAAATAACCAATATTAATATTTTTTATCAATAGCCTAAAAATGATGAAATTATCCGCTATTAAGGGATTTTATAGTAATAAAATATTCATGTAGGAGTACATTGGAATGAAAATCAGAGCACAACAAGCTCTAATGGAATCAAAAAACCCTTTCCAAATTTGAATATAACTAATAAAAATAGACTTTAAACTTGTGGATCGAGTCCTATCCAGACCGTAACTTTTAAAAGTAAAAATAATTATGTTGCTTTGGTAGATTCATATAAACTGTAGTTATTAAATTTATAAACATTCTAAAAGTTATTTAGAGAAAACCTTCTAGTAAACAGAGCGATGAATTGAAGGAATTTTTTCAAGATACCTTACCGTATTTATATAGACATCATAAGAAACTTTTCTCTTGAGAAATATTTAGAAGAAATTGATTAAATACTCATAAAAGTTAATAAATATCTTAATAACTAATTAGTTGTATTTCAGTAGTATTCTAAAATAATATTAGATTGTACTAATTTTAGTCAAATTGATTTTGACGATAAATTCTATAACTATTGAACCTACTGAACCCATGAAAAAAATAATGATTCTAATTTTGGCATGCCATCCTATTGGAATATTTGCTCAACAATCAACCGCTAATGATCATCTGAATAAAAACAAAATCAATACTACCTATGCGGCATTGGATACTTCTTTAGCAGATGATGAATTGGTTTTTACCTCATCCGATGAGATTTCGACTTATAATCTGAACGAATTCAATAGCCAATATTTTTTAGACCTGCATACAGGAGAGATGAAAGAAGAAAATTCGATTCTCATAAAGAAAGAATTATTTAAAAATGCCAATACGTACTTAGGTGAAGGTATGGTTTCATTTTCCAAGGATGGGAAAACCGTTTTTTTTAGCGTCAATCGGAGAATAAAGGATAGTAAGCGAAAAAATGAACAAGAAGTTAAAACAAAAAAATCGGTAATGCTTAGGTTGTTTAAGGCATATGTAAATGAAAATGGCGAATGGATAAACTTAGAAATGTTACCCTTTAACAGTAATAAATATTCTACGGGTCAACCTGCTTTAAATCATGATGATACCAAACTTTATTTTGTGTCTGATGGTCCAGAATCATTGGGTCGAACTGATATTTTTGAAGTTGATTTACATAAAGATGGAACTTATGGCACACCGGTAAATTTGGGACCAAAAATCAATAGCAAAGGGCGTGAAATTTTTCCATACATAAATAAGGATAATTTGCTGTATTTTTCGTCAGATGTTGATAATGCTGAAGGTGATCTGGATGCTTATGGTTGTAAAATTTTTGACAACACTATATCTACACCCGTAAAATTGAAGAGATCTGTAAATATTGAAAAAAATGATTTTACCTTTAATATTGATGATGAAAAAAATCTAGGTTTATCAACATCTAAGAAACAAGGGGTTCAAGAACTTGATAATATTTATACATTGATTGATTCTTCTCCTATAAACATTGAGTGCTACCAAGAAATATCAGGAGTTGTTAGAAATATTGATACGCAGGAATTGTTGCCCAAAGTGCAACTTATATTATTTGATAGTAATGATAAGGAGTTATTATCCTCTTTATCCCATGAAACAGATGCTTCTTTTGGCTTTAAGCAATCCTGTAATGGTACCTATAAATTGAAAGGCTACTTGGAGGGTTATTTAATTGAAGAACTGGATATTAAAACGGTTAATGATTTGAATGCAGAGTCTATTGACATTATAATGAATATGCGCAAGGACCCAAAAATGCAAATCGATTTAATTGTTGATGAACCAATGTCAACAAATACTGGAGATCTGAAAGTAGTTAAAGATAAGACTAGTGAAATTGCCTCGCCTGAGGAAGTCAATACTGTGAGTTCATATTATAATTTTAAAAGTAATGATCAGGTTTACACTGTGCAAATTGGAGCATTCCAAGAAAATGTCCAAACGGATAAATATTTCAATTTATCTAGTTTCTTTAATTATCATTATAATGACGGGTTAAATAGATATTATTCAGGAGTTTTTGAATCCCGTTTAGAGGCTGTAAATTATTTAAAACTAATAAAAAAGAAAGGTTATAATGACGCTTTCATTGTGGGTCTAAAAGGGTTAAATAGATTTTAAGATGCTAATTAGAATAATTGCTGGTTTTAAGTTTTGGTCAATTAAAGAAATAATTGAATTCAAATAAAAAACCAGTCATAGAATTTATGACTGGCTCTTTACTTACTAACTCAAAATTAATCACGACAAAGATAATCCATTTAAATGCTAAAATTGTTAAAATGGTTTTAAACTATTCATATAATTTAGTTAAAAGATACATGTCTTTTTAAAAATAGCACTAATAATAGTGGAATCTAAATTCTTTATTTTAGACTGTCTTTTTTCTAACTGGTTTCTATAAATAATGGTTTGTTAAGAATTCCTTAAGGATTCCTAACAAACCATTAATTTTGGTTAAATATTTCTTAAAACTAGTTAATTTCACATTTATTTCTGTAACACTATTGCGTTTAGTTCGTTCCTTTATATATAACAAAAAACAAAACAAAAACTAAACAATACTATAATGAAAAATTTAAAATTATTTTTAGCAGCCTTCACATTAATATTTGCTGTACGAGTATCAACAGCCAACGAAAACCAATCAAATTCAAGTACGATTTATAATTGTGATGATGATATTTCTACATTGGAAAATGGGAAATGCCCGATAGATAAAATACTTGGAGAAATGGATAATTCTATCATTGATCAATATGATTTATTGAATGAAGAAATGGATGACATATTTGATTTTAATACGAATGAATATTTACCCTTACATTTCAATCAGTACAACGAAGACAAATTTAATTTAACTGCCTTTGAGTTGTTAAATGAAGAAATGGATGACTTATTTGATTTCGATACTAAAAGTTTTTTACCTGAAAATTTTAATCAATACAATGAAGATGAATATAACTTAGCGGAATATGAATTATTAAATGAAGAGGAGGATGAATTATTTGAATTTAATACCTTAGATTATTTACCTAAAAATTTACATGCTTCCAAATAAGATTTGAACCATTTTGAGGAAATCTATTAAAGCCAATCGAAAATATTGATTGGCTTTTTTGATATGCAATATTCGAATTATGAGCTCTATTGATCTGTTTACAATGAATCGATTAAATATTAATATATTTACTAACAATTGAGAACTATTGTGTCTAATTAATAAACACCAAAGCCCAAATATTTTAATAGAGATATTGACATGAAAAAAACACTTTTAATTGGCCTCATTGTTAGCCTTATTGTTGTTATAGGATGTAAAAATGACAAAAAACAAGTAGAAAATATACATGACAAAGTGGAACTTCCTCGAATTGCTATTGCTGGAATTGCTATAGAATCAAGTACCTTTTCTCCCGCGCTTACTAATGAAGATGCATTTCATGCCAGAACCGGCGATGATGTTTTTTCATATTATCCTTTTTTATCTGATGATTCTCCTAAAAGAGGTAGAGCCCAATGGTTTCCAACCCTTAAAGGCCATGCTTTACCAGGCGGTATAGTTACCAGAGAAACCTACGAATCCTTAGTAGCTAAGACACTGGACATGCTAAAAATAAATGGACCATATGATGGTTTGTTCTTTGATATTCATGGTGCAATGAGTGTGGTAGGTTTGGATGATCCTGAAGGTGATTTTATTGTGAGAATTCGAGAAGTTATTGGAAAGAAAGCAATTATTTCAACCTCTATGGATTTGCATGGCAATGTATCCTTGCGACTTGCAGAAAATTCTGATCTTATAACCTGTTATAGAATGGCTCCTCATGAAGATGCATTAGAATCTAAAGAACGAGCCGTTGAAAATTTACTCTCCAGAATAGAAAGTGGAAAAGGTAAGCCTTTGTTCAAGGCTTGGATTCCGGTACCAATTCTTTTACCAGGTGAAAAAACAAGTACAAGAATTGAACCCGGTAAGAGCTTATACGCAAAAGTGGCACCAGTAACAGCCAAAGAAGGCATTATTGACGCCGCTATTTGGGTAGGATATGCTTGGGCTGATGAACCAAGAAACCATGCTGTTGTTATGGTAACCGGAGATGATAAGGATCAAGTAATTAGTGAAGCTGAGAAATTGGCCCAAAGCTTTTGGGATGTCAGGTCAGAATTTGTATTTGTCGCACCTACTGCTACTTTGAAGGAAAGTTTAGATATGGCTATTGCAAGTGACAAACATCCTTTTATGATCAGTGATATGGGTGATAATCCTACTGCAGGAGGGGCAGGAGATGTTACCTGGACTTTAACAGAAATCCTGGCTCGCCCCGAATTTAAATCTGAAAAGGGACCTTCTCTAATTTATGCCTCCATACCCGGACCGGAATTTGTTGAAAAAGCCATCGAGATAGGTGTAGGTGGAAAAATTGAGGCTCTGGCAGGAGCAGTAATCGATGATCGTTATGCACCACCTGTTAAGTTATCAGGAATTATTTTAGCGATCCAACAGGGCGATAAACATGCTGAAACTGAAGTTGTAGTTAAAATTGGAAGTGTAAATGTAATTGTAACCAAAAAACGCAAACCTTATCATCATGAAAAAGATTTTACAAATTTGGGCCTGGAGCCCAGAAAAACAGATATAGTTGTTGTGAAAATTGGTTATTTAGTACCGGAATTATATGATATGAGAGCAGAATGGATCATGGCATTAACTCCTGGAGGTGTGGATCAGGATCTTGAAAGATTGCCTTATAAAAGAATTCAAAAACCGATGTTTCCATTCGACAAAAAAATGAAAAATCCGGATTTGAAAGCCAGGTTAGTTTCTTCATCAGATGAAATTTAATCAGATTACTTTATATTAATTGCTTAATTTTAATTTGAATGATCCAGTCCTATAAGAAGCGATATCAATTGCTAAAAAGCTATGATACCATCATCATCGGTTCCGGTATGGGAGGTCTTGCTTGTGCAGCTATTTTAGCAAAGGAAGGTCAAAAAGTACTTGTACTTGAACGTCATTCAACGGCGGGAGGTTTTACTCATGTTTTTAAGCGAAAGGGTTATGAGTGGGATGTTGGAATCCATTATATTGGAGAGGTCCAAAGACCCAAAAGCGTGATGAAATTACTTTTTGATTATATTTCTAATGGAAAATTAGAATGGGCGGATATGGGCGACGTTTATGATAAAATAATAATTGGCGATAAAACATATGATCTTGTTAAAGGGGTTGAGAATTTTAAAAACAAGATGTTGGAATATTTCCCCAATGAAGAAAAGGCAATAAACGATTACGTAAATCTGGTTTTTGAAGCAAATAAAAAAAGCAGGAATTTTTTTATTGAAAAAACTCTTCCTTCAATAATTAGTAAGTTGATTGGTGGATTTATGAGGCGTCCTTTTTATAAATATTCAGATAAAACTACTTATGAAGTATTAAGTAATCTCACTTCGAATCAAGAATTGATAAAAGTTCTCACCGGTCAATATGGAGATTACGGACTTCCACCAAAACAAAGTAGTTTTTATATGCATGCCTCTGTGGTTCGTCATTATTTTAGTGGTGGTAGCTATCCCATTGGAGGGTCTTCACAAATCGTGAAGAAAATTGCCCCATTAATTGATAAGGCAGGAGGTACTATATTGATTAATGCTGAAGTTGAAGAAGTAATTGTTGACAATAATACGGCCAAAGGTGTTCGAATGAAGGATGGAAAAGAGTTTTTAGCCAAAAATATTATCAGTGGAACGGGAATTATAACCACTTATAAAAAATTACTTCCAAAGTCAACACGTAAGGAACATAAATTAGAAGAACAACTAAAGCAGATTAATCCTTCAGTAGCTCATGTAAGTCTTTATATCGGTTTGGAAGGCTCACCTGAAGAATTGATGCTTCCCAAATCAAACTTATGGATTTATCCGGAAAATGGTGACCATGACAAATGTGTGGAAAGGTATATTAAAGATATGTCTGAACCCTTCCCAGTAGTTTATATTTCATTTCCTTCTGCTAAAGACCCTGATTGGTCAAATAGATATCCCGGAAGAAGTAGTATTGATATTATTACCTTGGTTCCGTATGAAACTTTTTCGGCTTGGTCTGAAACTAGATGGATGAAAAGAGGAGATGATTATGATGCCCTCAAAGAAAATATAGCACAGCGATTGTTTAAAGAGCTTTACAAGCAATTACCCCAATTGGAAGGCAAAGTAAAACATTATGAATTGTCTTCACCATTAACAACGCAGCATTTTGTAAATTATGAAAAGGGCGAGATCTATGGATTGGACCATACTCCTAAACGATTCAGGCAAAAGTTTTTGAAACCAAAAACTCCTATTAATAATTTTTACCTTACGGGGCAGGATGTAGTTACAGCTGGAATTGGAGGAGCATTGCTGTCAAGTGTATTGACCACAAAAGCCATGAATGTAGTTAATGTTTTGAAAAAAATTACGGATTAAATCAAAGAGATTTCACCCTATTTTTTTAAAATAGATTGGTTAAGGTAAACCATTTACTTATAATCAATTCATGAATTTCGGATTCAACGGAAGGTTAAAATAGTACTGCCTAGTTGTTAGAAATGATTCACAATAATTGTGTACCTTTATGTCATTCCCCAAATAAAATAAACTTCTAATGATTGGTTCTATATTTTTATTCAATTTAATTTTATTTTTGAGCAGTTTAAGCATTACATTAATTTTAGTGTTATTGATATTGGGAATGGTAATACTATATAATAAATTGTTCAAGAAACCGATTATCAATCTAAATTTAAAAACAAAAAAAGAGTGGACCAAGGAAAGACACTATAAGGGCGAGGATGCTTCAGACCCAAATCAAGGTTTTAATGAAGTTCATACTTACTTTAATATTATCTGGAATTTTGAGTTGATTCTAAGAAATAGCTCAAGAGTTAAAGCATATCATGTAAAATTACTTCAGTTAAATGATTATAAGTTTCTTGAATTGCCAAAAAGAATAAACAATGAAATTTTGGTCATGGAATCTGGAAAAAAAATTATTATCCCCTTTGCTTTTAATAAAACATATAGAGTACAGAGACGGGATAAGGATAAGTTTTTTACTACCTATCCAAAGGGATACAATAAATTAATGATTTTAATCGAGTTTAAAAACAATGAAAATAAGACGTTTTACAGAAGGTATTTTTTTAACAAGGATTTTACCGAAAATAGTCCTATTTCTAAATCTGAATTAGATCATTGGGATTATATTTAATACTTGACCGTTTTCAATAATTAGGGTCAAACTTTACTGTTATCAATATAAAAATTCTTTTTTCAATTACGGTTTTCAAAAAATTCACCTCCATATTTTATTCGTAGTTTTTTTAAACTATCAGAATATTAGAAGCAGAATTTCAAATTTATTTTCCGTACATTTATCAAGTTACTTTTCAGGTATTTAACGATTAAAAATTATCCAATGAAAAAAATTCTTTTTTGTATTTTAATAATGTCAAATTTAATAAGTTCAGGTCAGGATGTGAATTCAGAAACAACGTTCGCAAATAATAATTTTGGAATTTTTGAAAATCAAACAAATATTGGTAAGCCTACAAAAAAGGGAACGGTAGCCTATGATAAAGAAAAACAGGAATTTACGGTCACTGGATCCGGAATCAATATGTGGTATGGGTCAGATCAATTTCAATATTTATACAAATCTCTGCAAGGAGATTTTATTTTGAGGGCAAGAGTCCAATTCGTTGGGGAAGGAGTAGATCCCCATCGTAAAATTGGATGGATTATTCGAAATAACCTGAGCGGAAATTCACCGCATGTGAATGCAACAATTCATGGAGATGGATTGACATCATTACAATATAGAAAAGAAATTGGTGGCGATACCCAAGAAGTTAGTTCAACAGACGTGTCACCTGATGTTATACAACTTGAGCGTAGAGGAGGAACCTATTTTATGTCCACAGCAAAATTCGGTGAAGCTTTTACAACTGTTAAAGTTGATGATGTAGAATTGAATAATGAAGTTTTTGTAGGCTTATATGTTTGCTCTCATAATCCGGAGGTTGTGGAAAAGGCAATTTTTTCTAATGTAAGGATCATAAAACCCGCTGCACCAGATTTTGAAGCTTTTAAACAATATTTGGGCAGTAAATTAGAAATTATGAATGTTGTCAATGGGCGAAGAAAAGTTCTGTTTAATTCATCACATTCTATCCAAGCTCCTAATTGGATTGATAAGTCCAAGGTATTGGTATATAATTCTAATGGCTATTTATATCGTTATCGATTTAGAACCGGTGAGGTACGACAAATAAATACGGGTTTTGCCATTCACAATAACAATGATCATGTTTTTTCATTTGATGAAAAAGTATTGGGAATTAGTCATCACAATGCTAATGACGGGGGTATCTCATCCATTTATATCATGAATCCAAGAGGAGATTCTATTCCTGAAAAAATAACTCAGAATGGAGTTGGAGCTTCATATTTGCATGGTATTTCGCCTAATAATAATATTTTATTATTTACAGGTCATCGAAATGGTAAATTCGACTTATACAGCATTAATGTCGATACAAAAGAGGAAATTCAACTAACAGATACGGATGGACTGGATGATGGTTCTGAATTTTCTCCTGATGGGAAATTTATTTATTTTAATTCCAATAGAACAGGGAGTATGAAATTGTATAGGATGAACCCGGATGGGACGAATCCAGAACAATTGACCTTTAACGACAATTACAAAGACTGGTTTCCTCATATTTCTCCTGATGGTAGATGGATTGCTTTTTTATCCTTTCCTCCTGAAGTTGATTTTGGAAATCATCCATTTTATAAACATTGTACTTTGCGAATCATGCCAACTGATGGGGGCAAGCCGAAGATTATAGCTTATATTTATGGTGGTCAAGGAACCATTAATGTACCTAGCTGGTCACATGATAGTAAGCATATAGCTTTTGTAACCAATAGTGATTAAACCCAATTTATGCAATAGAACTTTATGATGAGAGTTGAAACCTCAATAAAATATGACTTTTTATAAGTTTAAGCATAGCTCGGTTATGGTTCAATTTTAAAAAGTAGCAAAGCCATATATTTTGCAGAGGTTTGAAGTCGTAATAGATTTTCTATTGTTTAATTTGGGTTATAAATGCTCCCAATAAGTAATGCATTTATAGATAAACAATCCAACAAAAATTAAACTTACGATAAATTTTAATGTAGTTGAGGCTAAAAATCCTAAAAAAGAGCCAAAAGCAGCTTTAAATGCTCTTTGAATGTCTTTGCTATTATAAAGTAATTCCCCTATCAATGCTCCTAAAAAGGCTCCAATAATAAAACCCAATGGAATTGGTGATATTAATCCTATGATGAGTCCAATGGTTGTTCCGATGGCTCCCCATTTACTTCCACCAAATCTTTTAGTTCCAATGGAAGGTATGATATAATCCAACATCCAAATAACAACGGAAATTAAAAAAGTTACAATTAAAAAAGGGTAACTCATGGGCACAAAGATTGTGAGGTGTAATAGCAATAAGCCAATCCAACCCAGAAATGGTCCCGGTAATACAGGTAAAAAAGCGCCAACAATTCCAGTTAAAGCAAAAATAAAACCTACAATCAATAAAAATAAATCCATGATAAAATTTAAATAAACGCAAGATATAAAAATTGGTGAATAAATATTTTAACTAAAAAATTAGTTTAAACTAAATATTTAGTTACATTTGTATTATTAAACTAAAAAATTAGTTGAATTATGATCAAACAATTGACAAAGGCGGAAGAACAATTTATGCAGGTTTTATGGAAGTTGGAAGAAGGATCTGTGAAAGAGGTCATCGAAAAGTTACCAGAACCTAAACCTGCTTACAACACTGTTTCTACCATTATTAGAATACTTGAAACTAAAGAATTTGTTTCTCACAGAGCCAAGGGTAGAGGGTATATTTATTTTCCACTGATTAAAAAAACCGATTATACGAATCAGAGTTTACACAAATTGGTTAATGGCTATTTTGAAGGTTCTTTTAAAAGTATGGTTTCATTTTTTGTCAAAAAAAATGACATGGATTTAAAAGAGTTGGAAAGTATTTTGAATGAAATAGAAAATAACAACTCTAAAAAATAAAATGATGATCAATTATATTATTCAAGTCCTATTATTTCAAGCCCTGTTTTTAATAGTTTATGATTTTATTTTAAAAAAGGAAACATTTTTCCAGTGGAATAGAGCCTATTTAATTTGTACTTCTTTATTTGCCTATTTAATACCTCTGTTAAAATTTGAAACAGTACGGGAAAATATTCCCCAGGAATATATGGTAATGTTACCTGAGGTGGTTCTATCGCCAGAATCAATGATAGAGAAACATATTGATGGGTCAGCCTTATTATTTACTGGTTTATATTGGTTTTTCTTTATCGGAATGACCTTTGCATTGTCTCTATTTATCTATAAAATCATACAATTGATCAAAATTATTCTTCAGAATAAAAAAGAAATAAATAAAGAATACAGTTTGGTTTTATTGCCCGACAATAACTCTGCTTTTTCCTTCTTTAGATATGTTTTTGTAGGCAAAAGAGTCCGGGAAAAACAGCAAATCATACTTCATGAATTGGTTCATGTACAGCAAAAACACAGTATTGATTTGTTAGTTTTCGAAATTCAAAAAATACTATTTTGGTTCAATCCCTTTAGCTATTTATTTCAAGAAAGAATTGCAGAAGTGCATGAGTTTATTGCCGATTCAAAATCAATAAGTAAAGAGGACAAAAGCAATTATTTTCAAGGCTTATTATCCCAGGTTTTTCAAGTTGAAAAATTTGCTTTTGTCAATTCATTTTATAAAAAATCAATTATTAAAAAACGAATTATTATGTTAGGAAAAAACAAATCTAAAGAAATATTTAAATTTAAATATTTATTGGTTATTCCTTTATTGATGGGAATGGTGATCTATATATCGTGTAATAAGAAC